>DAIQQD010000020.1:1221-17100 GCA_036787015.1 Chloroflexota bacterium | reverse complement strand
TGCTGTCCTGCTGTGGGTCTGGCCTTGGTTCCTCTTTCGGTTTGCTCTCTGTCATCGGTTGTTCCCTCCGCTTTCATAGTGCACCACTGGCATGGCTGCACGTTCATTCTTCTTGTGGTGCAGGCGTGGTTCCATCGGATCCCCGCCAACCACGCTAGCTATCGCGCACCCATCCAAACATCCAGATCCGACTTGACTCAAAAGTGGCACCACGCGTGCAACCCAACTCAGTATCGCAGGGTCAGCCCAGTCGCGATATTGGGGGAACTACTTATGTGGGGGGTGTGGGGGATACCTAATTCGATTCTTCGGTCTTTCTGTACTCGAGCAGAGCTATGAGACAGGAGACTAGTGCTGGTCCAGTACTTGCTTCTGAACTTCATCTTGGCCTCAACGGTCGCCCACCTTATCTCGATGACACTGGCCTCACTCGCTTCCTGCCTTCTTTCATCCATCGATCTCCGTCAGAACTACTTCAGACTGAGATAGGATGGGCTCAATCTGCGTCCCCCCGGCTGCCTCCATTGCTGCACCATTCAGATCGCGGCTGTCACAGGGGTTTGGGTTCACGATGCTCACGGAGTATCCCCACAAGGCAGTCGTTGGTGAGGTAGCCCACGAACTGGCGCACGCATTCTTGGGTCATCGCTTGAACGCTCCTAGCACGATTCAGGAGGAAGCCGACGAAACGGCGAGACTCCGGGGTTTTCCAGAGGAGACTGACGCTCTGAAGTCCCAGTGAGTCCTTCCGTCGTATGAAGCTTCTGTGCAACACAGCACCAGAGCCAGTGAGCGACGACGTCTGGCAAGGGACACCACAAACGGCAGAGGGAAATGACCATTGTGTTCACAACACCAGGCTGTCCTCAACGAGCCTCCCGGAACTAGGTATTCCCCACAACCCACAGTTAGGTACTTGTACTGATGGTGCCGATCAGTTGCGGTGTGCCACACTATATGGACTGGGCTGAAAGGAGATCTAGATCATGAAAGCAACCAATGACACTCATATCTTGGTAGTTGAGTTGAAAAGGGTATAGCGATGGATGCGGTCTTCTTTGGGCGCAATACTCAAGACAGCCCAGCTATGTCTGAACCGATGGCTATGCTTGTCCACCTGGGAGCGGTCGCTGCCGCTGCCTCGCTCTCTGCTACGGAAGGGCTGAAGAAATGCCTGTTTGAGAGTGGCGACGCCGAGCCTTCAAAACCCGATGAGGTTCTAACCGCATGGCTTGACAGCCTTCGGACATCCCGGTTGGGCTAAGGTCAACTGCAAAAGGAGGGAGTCAGAATGACTTCAGTGGAAGGGGTCCGCACACGTAGGTTTCCAGCGAGAGACATTTCGCACAAGATGATAGCCTTGGAGGTCAAGGTTGTGGACACGTATGTGCCCGCGGGACTGCTGCTATTCTACCTGAACCTGTTGGACAAGCGCGTTCCATCCAAGATCAAATCAGCCGTTGTTGATGGCGTAGGCAGGTACGTGCCTGATAAGATTCGCGCTGCTGCTCTCACGGCGGCCGATGATTACGTACCTGACGACGTGGCTAACTCGTGGAAGATTTGCGCTGTCATTGCAGGAATTGGCAAGTATGTTCCGGAGAAGATGATCCCTACTCAGTCCGCCGAAACGTGGGAGAACCTCCGGGTGAAATATCATATCCCCACACTCATTTAGAGGACGCAGCCGCGGCTTTAGTCGTCCACTCTGAACTGGACCGAGTGTTCCCTGCTATGACGCTACCGTGCATCCTTCTGCCGTCCGCCCTCTTACTCTCCTCTTTGTCCTCCACTAAGTCCCCCCTTTGTATCCAAGCTAAGGTTGACAGCCCCTATTGCCCATCTGACACTATCTGACTCCCTATGCCAGGCGACTGGCACGCCAAGCATCCAACAACCGCTGGTTAGGAGGACATTGGTCGGCATGCAGAGAGTATCGGAGCAAGAACGCTGCTTACTGTCGCCGCAAAGAAACGGAGGATGCTTGTCTCGCTACCCGCAGGCTCTCTCGTGCTGGGTCGTGTATGCAAACGTTGTGGTAAAATGGGCGAGTCTGGGCAGTCCTGGCGCTGCCACTAAGTTGCCTGAGAGTCGGGCGCAGAGGGGAGGGTGAACCATGGCCTCTGACAAAGAGAAGAAGCAGCCCAAGAGAAAGAAGCCCACGAAGAGAACCTCCACAATAGTCCCGGAGGTGCCCCCGTCAACTGAGCAACAACCGTTTCGCATCGTCGGCATCGGAGCTTCGGCTGGCGGCTTGGAGGCCTTAGAGCAGTTTTTCAGCCACATGCCCATTGACAGTGGAATGGGGTTTGTCATTGTGCAGCACCTCGACCCGGCGCGGCACAGCGCCATGCCTGAGATTCTCACGCGCCTGACAAAGATGCCGGCACACGAGGCCAAACACGGGATGAAGGTCATGCCGAATGCCATCTATCTTATTCCTCCGAACAAGAACATGATTATCGAGAACGGGACTCTGCAATTGCAGGAGCCCAGCCGGATTCCGGGTCTCAAACTCCCCATTGATCTGTTCCTGCGTTCTCTGGCAAGCGACAAAGGGCCGGATGCCATCGGTATCATACTTTCTGGAACAGGCAGTGATGGTACCCTCGGCCTGAGCGCAATAAAATCGGAATCGGCGACCGTCTTCGTTCAGGACCCCAAAACCGCCAGGTATGACGGCATGCCGCTCAGCGCCATCAACACGGGGCTGGTCGACTTCATTATGCCACCGGAGGAGATGCCACGGAGGCTCATGGACTACGTCGGAAGCTCCATCAGCAATGGATCCAGGACTGATGTGCGTTTGGAAGAGGTCCAGGAGCCACTGCATCAGGTCTTCGCCATCCTCCGAACCAACACCGGATTAGATTTCTCACAATACAAGACAACTACCATACATCGGCGCCTTCAACGCCGAATGAGCGTAAACCAGATCGGGGATGTTTCGACATATGCGCGTTTTGTCAAGGAGAATCCGGATGAGGCGAAGGCCCTTGTCAAAGACATCCTGATCAGCGTCACCAGGTTCTTCCGAGATCCGAAGGCATTCGATGCTCTGAAGGTTTACCTGAAAGCACTGATCAAAGACAGAGATGAAGACAGCGAACTGCGGGTTTGGGTGGCTGGCTGCGCCACTGGCGAGGAAGCCTATACTGTCCTGGCAGTCTTGTCAGAATGCCTCGAAGACCTGGGGAAACACCTGTCGGTCCAACTGTATGCCACCGACATTGATGCCGCTGCACTGAACATAGCCCGGGCGGGAGTCTATCCGGCTAATATTGTGGCGGACGTAGGGGCCGGACGCTTGAGACGCTTCTTCACTAAGCAGGGAGACTCCTACCGCATCAAGAAAGAGATAAGAGAGATGGCGGTCTTTGCCCCCCACAACCTAATCAAGGACCCACCCTTCTCCAAGATGGACCTGATATGCTGCCGCAATCTCCTCATCTACCTGAAAAGAGACCTGCAGAAAAGGCTTATGCCAGTATTGCACTATGCAATTAGGCCCGGAGGGATACTGTTCTTGGGCAATTCTGAGAGTGTAAGCGAGTTCACCGATCTCTTCACTGCACTGGACAAGAAGTCGAACGTATACCAGCGCCGTGAAGTCGCTATTGGCCCGGACAGAACGAGGTTTGCGCTTGCGGTTCCCGCGTCGTTCCGTGGACCAGTCGCCGAAAAGGCTATGGCGGCCGCAGAGCCCAAGATATCAGAGGTCACAGAGAAGATATTCCTGGACAACTATGCCCCTACCTTTGCAGTCGTTGACGAAAGGCAGAGGCTGGTCTACGTTCGCGGCCGCACCGGCAGATACCTGGAGATCGTGTCCGGTCAACCAAGTCTGAGCATTGTGGAAATGGCCCGGGAAGGCCTGCGGAAGGAACTGGCCTTGGCCATACACCGGGCGACTTCTGAGAAGAGGGAAGTCGTAGTTGAAGACGTGCGGGTCAGGTACAATGGCGGTCTCCAGACCATAAGCCTCACCGTGGCTCCTCTTACTGTGCATGGAATGCCACCAGGGCTTTTCATGGTGGTTTTCCAGGAGATCGGGCAGGTCGTTGAAGCAGGAAGGGTGGCCAAGCCAGGCATCAAGAGCCAGAAACGCGTTGCCGAGTTGCAGGAGGCACTGAACCTGACCAGAGAGAGTCTCCAGGCCACCATTGAGGAACTAGAGGCGACCAATGAGGAGCTGAGATCCGCCAACGAAGAACTGCAGTCGAACAACGAAGAGCTGCAGAGCACCAACGAAGAACTGGATACCTCAAGGGAAGAGCTTCAATCGGTCAATGAGGAACTGCTGACAGTCAATGCGGAGCTTCAGGCTAAGAATGAGTTGGTCACCGAGGCCAATGATGACTTGAAGAACTTCCTCAACCGAACTGATATTGCCGTCGTCTTCCTCGATGAGGACCTTAAGATCAGAAGGCATACCCCGACCACCATCGACGTCTTCAACATCAGGGAAATCGACGCTGGTCGTCCGCTTAGCGATGTCACCTCAAAGCTGGTCCATTCCCGCGTGATCCAGGATTCACAGGAAGTGCTGAGGACGCTTCTGCCCAGAGAAAGGCAGGTGCAGCGAGATGACGGACATTGGTACAGCATGCGGATCTCGCCCTATCTCACTGCTCGGAATGTCGTCAGTGGTCTGGTGATAAGCTTCCTGGATATCAACGAGCCGAAGAAGGTTTCCGAGTCCTTGCGTGAAACCAGCGACTATCTTGATAATCTGCTCAGCCACGCCAATGCACCCATCATTGTCTGGAATCCGCAACTCAAGATTACGCGCTTTAACCAGGCGTTCGAGCGTCTTACTGGGCGCAGCGCAAGCCAAGTGATGGGCAAGAAAGTGGACATCCTCATCCCCAAGGCGACGAGAGATGAGGCGCTCGCGAAGATGCACCGTACAGTCGACAAAGGTGAACACCTGGAGGCTGTGGAGATTCCGATTCAGAACGTCGATGGCTCCATCCGAACCGTCCTGTTGAACTCTGCTACCATCTTCAACGCTGATGGCAACACCGTTCTAGGCACAATCGCCCAGGGCCAGGACATCACAGACCGGAAGCAGATGGAGGTGGCGTTGAAGCTGCGTAATTCGGAGATTGAAGCCATTAACGAAGAACTGGAGGCGTTCGACTACTCGGTTTCTCATGACCTGAAAGCCCCTCTGCGGAGCATCGAAGGCTTTGCCGGGGCGTTGTCGGAGGACTATGCTGACAGATTGGACGACGAGGGGAAGGATTACCTGCGGCGGGTAAGGGAGGCCAGCCACAGAATGGGGCAGCTCATTGACGGCCTCCTGCAACTCTCGGGAGGCGCCCGAGCAGGTATACGCTGGAGAAAAGTGGACCTCACCAAGATCGCCAAGCAAATTGCGGGCGAACTTCAAGAAGCTGAACCAGAACGGAGCGCTGAGTTCGTAATTGCTCCCCGCTTGGTAGCCTACGGGGACTCGGCACTTCTGAGAACAGTCTTGCAGAGTCTGTTGGGAAATGCCTGGAAGTTTACGAGCAAGCGCAGTAGGCCCAGGATAGAGTTTGGTCGCAAAAAAGAAGACGGCCTACGTGTGTACTACGTGAAAGACAACGGTGTTGGCTTCGATATGGCTCATGTCGACAAGATCTTCGTTGTCTTCCAGCGTCTCCACCCCACAGATAGCTTCCCCGGCATGGGGATTGGCTTGGCTACTGTGAGGCGCATTATCAATCGTCACGGAGGCCGTGTATGGGCTGAAGGGAAGACTGGCCGGGGTGCGACATTCTACTTCACACTAGCAGATCAGGCGGAGAAAAGATCAGACCATCATCAGACTATCGAGGGGGGGGCTGATCATTGAGGATAGTCTTGATGATTCTTAGCTCACCGAGCGGGGTTCAAACCTGCTTCCAGTAACCCTGTGGGAAGGTCTTTGAGCAAGTCCACACGTATGATCTGCCAGAATGCGACTATGCCAGACTTGACCACGCTCCGCTCGCATACTCACTCGATGTTTGTTGACCATTTCTCGAACTAGAGTTGCCGGGCAATTCTGACTTCGCCGCATGAATTTGCGCCAATACTGAAACCAAACTCTTTCACCAGAGTCAGCATTCTCTTATTGTCTGCTAGCACTACACCGTATATACTTTTCAATCCCTTTTCCCGTCCTATATCAATCAGGGTCTCCATAAATTTCGTGCCTAAACCACTGTCCTGGAAGTTATCAGCTACCAATATGGCAAATTCGCCGGTTTGTAGACTGGGGTCAATGAGAAGTCTGACAACACCAACGTTTCGTTTCTTCTCATTTGAATTGTATTCGGCTATGATAGCAACCTCATTCTTATAGTCAATATCGCAGAATTGGCTGACCATTTCCTCCGAGGCTTCCTTAATCACGTGGAAGAATCTGTATCTAGATGATTGAAGCGACAGTCCTTCGATGAGCTCTTTCTCTATTTGTTTATCCTCTGATGTTATTGATCTTAATATCACGGTTCTCCCATCTCGACTAGTCCAGTCTTCCCCATATTTGGAAAGGTCGAGTGAATCGTGCAGATTATCTGGTTGTTCTGTTTCCATGATCTGATTGTATCATTCACTCAGATGCACACCGTGAAACTGTTTTGGCTGCCGGTTCGAAGTCCTTGATTGACTCCCGAGGGTTGATACCGAGATTATCGTAGCGATTACCTACCTTGCGCAGATCATCAGTAGGTAGCAGAGTGGCGTATTCCCCGCGGCATTGGATGGATTGGACACGCTAGCGCGGGAGGCATCGGCGGGAAATGCGCCGTTCCCGTGCACGCATCTGTTAGGGACTGAGCTTCCTCGGCGTCGAACCACCTCAGCGAGCTGAAGGACAATCCAGTGAATTGAATCTGGCTAGACTCCTAACGTCTCTTGATACTTCTTTTGGCCTTGCCGTACTGTTCCTGTACCTTTCCGGCTGCCTGCTCCGCTTTGCCCTTGATTTGCTGTGTCTTTTTGCCGGTTAGTTTACCGAACGCTTCCCTGGCTTTGCCCTTGAGCTGTTTCGATTTCCCTTTAGTTATACTACCAGCCATAGATGCCATCTCCTTCTGCATTTCACCATGGCCGATGTTCATCATTAGGAACATCGGCCAAGTCACCCTGAAAAGCCTGAGCTCGCCTTACAGTGGGGCCACACCGAGTGGCCTCTTCGCCTACCCTGTGTCCTTGCTTGATACCCCGGCCTCTGCGACCCTCTCCAGCGTTCCAGATTCTCCTTGAGCACCACCGCCATACCATGGGCCAATTCCTATGTCTGGCAACTGCAACTCAAGAAGCGGTACAACTACTGGGGGCAGGTCACAATAGGCAAACCATTATTCAAGAATAAATGTCACCTGCATGTGAACTCGATATTCGGCTATCTTCCCCTTTTCATCGAGTAGAACCTCCTGATTCTTGATCCATGCTCCTCTAACATTCTTCAGAGTTTTCAGAGCGCGAGCAATTCCTTTCTTCATGGCATCATCGAAGCTAGTTGTGGAGGAAGATTTGATTTCAGTCATTCTTGAAATAGACATTGGCGCCTCCTTTAATCTGTGGACTCATACTTCTTTCTTCTGTTTGATTAGTCTCCGGGCTTGCTGGCTGCTACGGTTCTTCTTCCCCAAACCTGACAACGCTCCAATCTACAGAAGCCAAACTACCAGGACAACGATGAGCACGATGACTAGAAGTGTTCCTAGTCCGATTCCTAGATACATTTCCCGCCTCCTTCCTTAGAAAGGTTAACGTGGTGGAATTGCCGGCTCAATTGGCAGAAAAAAAGGTTCTCGGGTGACCCCTCCAGACTCCCTGGGCTGGCTCCGCCTTTGAGCTTTCTCGGCTTTAACTCGCTCTTCTAACGAGCCGATGCTGGCAAAATTCTGACTGTTCTGCTTTAGCGGAGATCGCCAGTTTGGGCTGGTTCAACCACCAGAGAACTAACTCTAGTGTACGTCGTGGAATTGCTGACTCAATTGGGGGAACTACCTAAATGCGACTTGTGGAAGATACCTAGTTTGTTGTCAGTCAGGCCTCCTTCCTCCTCACACCCTCACCAGATCCCCCAGGATGCGTTTGGAGCCTGTGGGCATCCCATCCTTCTTTAGGGGGCGTTGATGTCCTCCCGACATTGGCGTCCCCTCCGCATCCAGCCGGTGGATAGCCTCGGCGCCCATGCACTGGCAAATGGAGGCTTGCGGATGGGCCGTCACGATGATTGACAGATAGGTAATTAGAGGTTACTATAGGCAACTATACGTTAGCAAGAAGTCATCCCACTTAAATCCCGCATACACATCCTCGTAGCAACCACAGGTCAAATCGAGACTGATCACGCAGGGGTGACTGTAGGAGGGCAGAGATGTCCGCCCTTTCCTATTTCCAAGCTGAGGTTGTGAATGTATCAGGCCAAAGGCAGTCTGCTGATCGTATTTCCGCTGCCAAGTGGCAGGTAGAAAGGGGCTTTGCTATGGCGAAGGGTAGAATCAAGAAGCTAGTTGGCGACAAGGGCTATGGGTTCATAGAGACTGAGGAAGGGAAAGAGCTTTTCTTTCACCTGAGCCAGCTTCAAGGCATGCAGTTCTCTCCTCTCACGGAGGGACAAGAGGTGGAATACAAAGCTGGCCTTGGGCCGTGGTGGTCGCCCGGAGGCGGCCAAGGTGAAGCTACCGTTACCCAAAACTGAATAGGGCCTCCGCCATCCCTTGTAGAACTTCAGGCTGCCCCGTGCCTTACCCCCCTTCAGCCCCAGAAGAGATACCCAAGGAAAATGAGGCCAGGTGCGATCATGACCACCGGGGGTGGAAGTGCCGATTGCAGCGCCAGCCACGAGATAATAGTACAACGCCTCGTTTGGCCAGTGTATTCGTAGTACTACGTATTTGCCTATCAAGTAATAGCACGCAACTTGACGGGAAAAGCGAGAGGGGCCTTCGTGGCCCCTCTCTTGTATCCCAATCCGTCTTCATCTGCCGAGGTCGGGCGTATGAACAGAGATGGGCAATATCTGACTTGGCCCTATGTTGGTATGGTAGTCGGTGGCCTGATTGGCGTCTCTGATCACCCATACGAAGCGGTCGCTATATCCTCCTTGCCAGTGGCAACCTCTGTCGTCTCCCAGTATGCACTTCTTCGCTGCCTTGATAGAACGGTGGGCGTGGTTACATCCCTGACGGACACTGCCCCATGTGGTGTGAAGCGGCATGCCTATCCCCCGCATCCTAGTCTAGCCCCTTCATCCTACGGCATCAACTTCGACCGTGGGATTACCCGTGTCAATGGCCTTCTGAATGATCGCCCACACCGGGATGAGGCGTTATGCCATTATCCGCCCAATCCGCCAGCAAGTGGCCATGGCAGGCTCTAGGATGGCACCAACACCCCGACCGCTTCCCCTTGAGTTCGGGAATCTGTGCCAGCAATTCGGGCCTCAGGATGGGATTCAGTAACAAATGCGAAGGTTATGGGAGAGGAGGTTGGGAGAGAGGGTTGGGCTTTTCTCGCTCTGGGTGGCACGATCCTCACTCTGGTGAGCGCCATTTTCGCGCTGGCTTCTCCTAAGACGAGAATAGCGTGGGCTTTGTTGCTCACGGGAGGGACACTTGCAGTCGCCGGGTCGATATGGGCGTTCTCTGATATTGAGACTGGAGGCGCACTGGGTGTCTCAGCGGGCTATGGAACCGGGAACTATTACCTGACCTTGGTAGGAGGTGTACTGGGCCTCATTGCAGGAGTCCTAGGCTTGTGGTTTGGCGCAAGCAAGAGGAACACGCTGAGCTAAATCGTATTCTAAGAGTTTTCTACACACCGACGTTGTCGAGTCATTTCATTCATGAGTGTGTTTCTTATCTGCTGTTGTGGGTTGGCGTACTATGGTTACCACTGGTTCGGTGGAAGGTTGATCGTGAGTACAACAGAGATGATTTGCGAGTGTTTGTTCAGTGGCGACTCGGCCCGGATCAAGGCCGGATGGTGTCTCTAAGCAGGATACTTGGTGAGCTCCTTCTTGACGGCGCGCTTCTTGACCACCTTTTTGCAGGCACGTACGACGTCTGAGTCGTAGAGAGTTCCATCGCCACGTGCCAGTTCCGCCAGTGCTTCATCTACTCCCAGTGCGGGACGATAGGGACGATGAGATGACATAGCTTCTACGACGTCAGCCACGGCCAGAATCCTGGCTTCCAGCAAGATGTCTTTCCCTGGTATGCCGTATGGATAGCCGGAGCCGTCCAGCCTCTCGTGGTGCTGGACCACGATCCGGGCGATGGGCCAATCGAATTCAATGTTCTTCAATATGTCGAAGGCCACCATGGGATGATCCTTGATCACCGAGAACTCGCTATCTGACAGCTTGCCAGGCTTGCTGAGGATCTCCGTGGGCACGGCGATCTTGCCGATGTCGTGAAGGAGCCCAGCTACACGTATTCCCTCAATCTGCCAAGCCGTAAGCCCCATTTCCTTGGCTATAGTGCAAGCGAGATTTGATACCCTCTTCTGGTGACCGCCGACATAGGGATCCTTGGTCTCCACGGTGTGGGAGAGGGCTTGTACGGTGGCCTGCATGCTCTTTTCAACCCTCCTCAGGCTCCTTTCGAGCTCACTTTCAAGCTGGCTGGCATAGGTGCCCACATCCTCGCCGGCTGCCCTGGGCAAGGCACTGGTGAAAGCATCCCCTGCAGCCAGAGAGCCTGACGAGATGTGATGAGCGAGGACCGGATCAGCATCGCCGTAGTTCTTGCCCGCATCCTTGAGTATGGCAGTCTGATCCTTCAACGGCACACCATTTGTAGTCAGAGAGAGATCGTCGATCTCCTTGACCTTCGATAGCATCCTAACGAAATCCACCAGCAAGAAGAACAGCCCGACAATCACGGCGACGACGAGCATCCCGGCGATCATACTCAAGCCGAGTCCCGTCCCCCCCTTCACTGTTAGTTCAACTGCTGAAGACGTGCTCCCAACGAAGTTAGCATCTCCGTCATAAACGGCGGTGATGAAATGGTTCCCGACGGAGAGCATCGAGGTAGTGTAAGTTGCCGTGCCATCGCTCAGCGTGCTGCTGCCTAGGGTAGTCTCCCCATCTTTGAAAGTCACCGTGCCAGTTGCTCCCGTGCCGGTAACAAGGGCCGTGAAGGTTACCGAATCGCCCTGAGTTGACGTGCTGGCTGAAGAGCTCACGATCGCACCGGTGCTAGTTTTGCCTACCGTCAGGATCTGGGCATTAGATATGCCGCCGCCTGGTGCAGGGTTGAATACGATGATACTCTTCCCTCCGGCTGTTGTAAGGTCACTGGCCGGAATTGTGGCTGTCAGCTGGGTTGAACTAACAAAGGTTGTTGTCCTATCAGCCCCATCAATGCGTACAACTGACGCGCCACTCACAAAGTTGGTTCCATCAACTGTCAAAGTGAAACCAGCATCGCCTACAGTCTTGGTAGTTGGCGAGATACCGGTGGTTGTAGGTACTGGGTAGCTGCCAGGATTGAGCGTGATGAATGAAACCGACACACGGTTGTCTCCCGACCACGCCACCGACGGGTTTGTGCTGCCAGTGGTGGCAGAAGGCTTGGAGGCTACGCCATAATTGAAAGCTCCCGGACCGCCGTTGTTTACATCACTGTGTTCAGCATAGGTCTCGGTATCGCCAGTGCGGGTTATTGTAGCTGCACCCGACCAAGCGTAGATACCATATCCGCCCGCGTTAGCGGCGAGTGGCCCGCCGATGGGTACATCGTTTGAGTTGTCGATGTATACCCCGCTGGCGGCTCCGACTGGCGTTGTCTGGTCAACGCCGCTGTAGCTGGCGATGTAGCCGCGAACTTGGGTATGGGTCCCCGCAACCGTTACTGTTATGGCATCACTGCTGCGGCTGACGATACCGGTTTCCTTCAGGTAGCCGATCCAGGTCTGGCGCCTGTTGTCGTTTTGCAGTACGGCTTGGGTTAGCGATTTACCGCCATAAGTGGCGGTGAAGGTCTGCCCAGAGGCACCGCCGCCATCGTAATCGCAGACCAGCACCATCAGCAGTCGATCTGTGCCAGCGGAAATCGCAAAAGTGCCGGCCAGGTCCCCTGTGGTAGCCGTCATTTGAGGGGTTGCCGGCCATGCGTCCAGAGGGGCGACCGTTCCGAGAGCGAATGCCGGCATGGGCATGGCCGTGTTTAGAACTGCTACGAGGACCAACGCCAGGAACAGGGCCAGCCGAGGCATCGGTATCGCCTTCAGTGTCCTCTGGGTTCTTCTTGACACTGCGAGTATTGACCTTCTTATCTTGTTCTCTCCTGAACTACCTTGCCTACGGAATCCGATTTGACTCGACCACACTATCTGGAACCTGTTATGGGACCCACAAGTTCCCGTACTATCTAGCTGCCTTACTGTCCGTGCAACGTCCCGCTTCCGTGTCCCCAGAAGGTTGGTGCGGTCCCATCACTGATTCCATAACGTGGACGATCTGTCTTCTGTTGATGGCCACGAAGCTAAACGCTGATTCGCCTGTAGGCAACGAGGGTGAAACATCAACGCTTGTCATTGCCAAGAAGACTTCGTCTCCTTCCAGGACATGGAGCAGTTTCTGGTGTGAACCATGATACATGTTGCCCATGAGCATGTACGGAGGCAAATGCACCCTCGCAGCGACGGGTTTCTTCATCCTCAACTGGTAGGCCGACGCTCCTGTCCTTCCTGGTCGGCCTCCACTTCTCTCGGCAACAAAGAGTGCACTCGACTTGCTGATTTGTGCAGACAGCGCACGCTCTTTCCGTCCGTTGGGGAAGTATGCCAAGACGTCGGTGAGCGGTATGAAGTCCCTTCCAATCCAAGGCGATACGAGTCCGCCACGAAGCCGCTCGTAATGGCATCCAGGAGACGCTGATGAGGCAGGCGATAGGCACTTCCCTCAAGTGCGCAGGTGGCGGTACACACCACCACGGCAACTCGCTTCAATCTAGGGTCGCTCCACCACTCCTCGCCAGTGTATTGGGAAAACTCAGACTCCATGTTGGCCTCCCCGCTCTCACAGAAAGCCCCCGCTGCGCTCCCATGCCCGGGACATCCCGCATGCCACTAGGATGGGCGGGCACTCTGAGAACAATTCATGTGGCATTATACCTCGGCCGCCTAACCATCCGGTCTCAGCACCTCTGCGTATTGTCACGGCCGCCTATCATATCTTGGACATCTGCTTCTCAAGGGGAGTCCGACCGCGGTTCGTCAGGCTTTGTCGAGTTGGCCTATTCTTGAGCATGTCTGTTGTGCGTTGCCCTGCGTTGCCGTACTAATGTTGGCACTGGTTCGGTGGAAGGATAGTCGTAAGCACAACAGAGATGATGTGCCGACGTCCATGCAACGCCGAAATCACCTATCCAGCTCTCGATGCGTAAGCACGGAATGGCAGACATCCCGATGTCGAATCGCCCCTGATATGTGCACCTTGCCTTAGAGTGCAACTGGCAGTGTTGCAGGAAGGGCGCTGGCCTGGGGAGGGCGAGAGGCTGGCGCGGAGGGGTCGCCCTACTGTTCTGAGAACACGGATGCCGGCGATCCAGCCAACTGGTCTTCAAACTGGAACCCTTTTTGCGTAAGGAGCCGGACACAAGCATCTACCACATTGGGGTCATACAGGATACCTCTGTTTCGCGAGATCTGTTTGAGGGCCTTGTCTATACCCAACGGGGCTCGGTAGGGCCGATGGGAGTTCATAGCCTCGACAACGTCGGCCACGCCCAGTATCCGGGCCTCTATGAGGAGTTCGCCTTCTTTGATGCCTGAAGGATAGCCGGAGCCGTTCATCCTTTCGTGGTGCTGGACGACGATGTCGGCAATCGGCCAGGGGAATTCCACAGGCTTCAATATATCGTAGCCCGTTTGGCTATGGGTTTTGATCAGCCGGAACTCGGTATCGGTCAGCTTGCCAGGCTTGCAGAGGAGTTCTTGAGGCACAGAGAGCTTGCCGATGTCGTGAAGGAGCCCGGCTATTTGGACCACCTCGACCTGCTCTGGGGTAAAGCCCATTTCCTCGGCAATGGCACAGGCGAGCTGGGCTACCCGCCTCTGGTGTTCGGCGGTAAAGCCGTCTCTGCATCCCACCGTCCGCGCCATGGCCTGGATGGTGCCTTCCAAGGTTCTTTCCAGCTTCTGGAGACTACGTTCAAGTTGCCGGCTTGCCTCCAGGCGTTCGGTGATGTCACGGGAGACTCCCAGGTAACCAGTAAGTCGGCCTTCTGAATCACGCAGGTAGGTGATCCTATTCTCCGTCCAGACTGTCGAGCCGTCTTTGCAGGCCAGCTCAAGATCTACCGTTGCTGGAGAGTGGTCACCGTTTGACCCAAGGCCTTCTTTGGCGTTTGCCTCGGCCATGACACGCAGGAAAGTCTGAAGGGAGGCGGGAGTAGTGGTTTCCTCCATCGATAGGGCCATGGCTTCCTCAACGCTGTAGCCCCGCAGACTGGTCACGGAGGGGCTCAGATACGTGCATCTCAAGTTGGTATCCATGGTCCATATAACGTCTGACAGATTCTCGGCGAGCAATCGGTATTTCTTCTCGCTTTCTTCTAGTTCCTGTTGTGCCTTCTTGCTCTCGGTGATATCGCGATAGTTGACAACAATCCCGCCTAGCCTGGGATCATGGATAAGGTTCTTTGCTGTCGCCTCAACCGCGCGCCATGAGCCATCCTTGTGCTTGACACGTACCTGGCAAGTGGCTGTCTTGCCCTGGTTCTCCATCACGGATTCAAGAAGGGAAACAGCCTGCTGCATGTCATCTTGGTGGATGAGATCAAGGAAGCTCGTCCCCTCTAATTGTTCGGGTTTCTGTCCGAGTATTCTCTCTGCAGATGGGCTCTCATAGAGTATCATCCCCTTGTCGTCCAAGAGCGCAATACCATCCGAGGCGTTCTCTATGAGTGCTCGGAGCCATTCCATGGCTGTCTCCAGTGTTTCCTCTGTCTTCAGCGTTTGCTCCACCCACTTATGCTCGGTGAGCTCTTCTAACTCGGCAACTCCCGCTGCAGCGGTTCCTCTTCTATCTTCTGACATAGCGCTGCCTTCTTGTGTCGCGCCGCCTCGCGGGTTAGGTAACCCTGACAAGCGAGTTCTTCACACAGACTTCTGGATGTCACCCACACTGCTAGGGCGGGCGCTTCACGGAAATGACAATTGTATGACATTATAGGTGAATCGCCTAACCTGCCGGTCTCAGCACCCCTGCCTATTGTCTCACCCGCCTCTCAAAGGTCGGGCATCTGCTTCTTCAGAGGGAGGCCGACCTCGGCTCGTCAGGCGTTGTGGGGCTAGATCATTGTTGGGCACGTTTGTTGTGCGTTGCCCTGCGTTGCGGCATTATGGTTGGCACTGGTTCGCCGAAAGGATAATCGATAGTCCAACGGAGACGATATCTCAATGTCCGGAGAACGCGGAACCGACTTATCTACTCTTGGAAGCGTACGCATGGAATGGCAGACATCCCGATGTTTGTTCAATGGTAGCATGACCTGCTCCGTGGATGCACGGTTGAATCCTAAATCCGCATATCTTTAGGACAGCAGGGTAGTGTTGAGCCTTGACTATCAGAGGAAGAGAAGACCAAAGACCAGAAAGGGGGAAATGTCGTATGAGGGAACAGTTAAGTACAAGTCCAAGCGTGGTTGTGCGGGAAAAGTTAAGTAAATCTGAAAAGAGAGGTGGCGTCCCTGCCGGGACTCGAACCCGGAACCTACTGCTTAGAAGGCAGTTGCTCTGTCCAATTGAGCTACAGGGACGAACCGACCGTTCAACTGTCCATGCTCAACACCATCCCCCAGCCCATTCACCCCACACGGGATTTCTTCGTGTTCATTTTAACACCTCCCTCATACCTCAACAAGTACGCGGCACTCCTTG
>DAIQQD010000020.1:0-1121 GCA_036787015.1 Chloroflexota bacterium | reverse complement strand
TTCGTGTTCATTTTAACACCTCCCTCATACCTCAACAAGTACGCGGCACTCCTTGAACCGAGGCGGGTCTTGGCAGGAGTCTTGTGAGCGCACTTGAGGAAAGGTGTGAAAGCCGGGCGGACTGCACATCGGGCGGAAGAACGAGCTTTGCCGGACTATCGGCCCGAGCTCAGTACCGCCGCCAACTCAGTCCCATGATCATCAAGCCATTTCTTCTGTTCGCGCCATGAGGGACAGCGCTCGGCCACCAATCCCCAGAACCTCTTCGTGTGGTTCATTTCCTTCAAGTGCGCCACCTCATGGATCACAACATAGTCAACCACGGACTCCGGTGCCATGATCAGCCTCCAGTTGAAGCTGAGCGTGCCCCTGTGCGAACAACTGCCCCAGCGCGTCCTCTGTGCCCGTATCGAGAACTTTGTGTAGCGGACGCCGATCACCCTGGCGAATCCGTTCGCCTTGTGCTCCAGGATACTGGCAGCCTGTCCCCGATACCAGTGCTCCAGCAGCGGGCCCAGTTCCAAGCGTTCCTGCCCCCAATGAACCGTAAGGGTCTGCCCCTGCAACTCGATGCTCTCGACAGGCGCAACGTCCTGGCAACTTGCGAGGCGGACTCCCTGCCCCAGATAGGGAACAAAGTCACCGAACCTCACTCTCCCGTCACCAGAGGGACGAGTTGGCCCAACGAATCTGTCCATCTTGTCCAGTATCCATCGGGACTTTGCTCTGAGCATATCGTCCACGGCGTCCAGATCGCACCGCCTGGGAAGAATCACTGCCAGACCCGTTCCCGCCTTGATCTCAAACCGGACCTGTCTGGCCACCGAGCTCCGCTTCACCACATACGGCACCACATGATCACCGAAGCGGATTTGCCGTTCGGCAATGACGACCAGTTGAGAGCGATGATGAATCATGTCTAGGTGCAGTAGATCCTTCTCACGGCAGCACGATCAATGGACAGAACCGTTGCCTTGCTCGCCATCGCAGGCCTGACAACCCCCAGAGCCACTACGTCTCGGTACTGATGCCAAGCCATCCCAAGATGTAACCCATCCCCCAAGCACCCAGATAGGCCACGTAGGTGGCCTTCACAATCTTGCCAGCAGCAGACGCCAGAT
>DAIQQD010000161.1:2470-5040 GCA_036787015.1 Chloroflexota bacterium | reverse complement strand
GCGCGGGCCGCGTCCTCGATCTTGACCTGAAGCATTGTCCTGCTAGTGGGGTTCATGGTGGTCTGCCACAACTGCTCCGGGCTCATCTCGCCCAGACCCTTGTACCGCTGCACCTCTACCTTCTTGCCCTTCAGCTTGCGCACCAGGTCATCCTTCTCCTTGTCCGAGTAGATCCAGTGCTGCTCTTTGCCACCCTGGACGCGATACAGAGGAGGCTGAGCAATGTAGAGGTAACCCTGCCAGATTACGTCATGCATGTGCCGGAAGAAGAACGTGAGCAACAGAGTCCGTATGTGGGCACCGTCCACGTCGGCATCGGTCATGATGATGACGCGGTGGTATTTCAGCTTGGCAATATCGAACTGGTCGGCTATCCCAGCGCCTAGACTGGTGATGAGGGCCCGGATTTCCTCGTGGCCCAGCATCTTGTCATAAGAAGCCTTTTCCACATTGAGTATTTTGCCCTTCAGCGGCAGTATTGCCTGGAACTTGCGATCCCTGCCCTGCTTAGCCGAACCTCCGGCGGAGTCGCCTTCCACTATGAAGAGCTCGCACTGTGCCGGGTCTTTCTCAGCGCATTCCGCCAGCTTCCCCGGCAGAGTGAAGCCCTCGAACTGCCCCTTCTTCAGGATCAGTTCCCGCGCCCGGCGCGCGGCCTCTCTGGCCTTGGCGGAAGTGAGGCACTTCTCAATGATTGACTTCGCTTCGTTCGGATGCTGCTCAAGGTAGAAAGTCAACTGGTCAGCCACTACCGACTCTACGTGACCCCTCGTCTCCGGATTGCCCAGCCTGCCCTTCGTCTGCCCTTCGAACTGGGGCTCGTTCAGCCTGACGCTGATCACAGCAGTCAGCCCACCCCGCACATCCTCACCCAGGAGGTTCAGTTCGCCGCCCTTGTCCTGCTTGATCTTGTGCACGAAGTCGTTGAGGACCCGGGTCAGCGCCGATCGGAAGCCCGTCAGGTGGCTGCCTCCGTCAATAGTGTTGGCGCAGTTGGCGAAGGAGACAATCAGTTCGTTGTAGCCATCGTTGTACTGCATGGCCACTTCGACGCTGGTGCTGTCAACCTGTTTGGACATGTAGATGACGCCGGGGTGGATTTGGGTCCTGCTCCGGTTCAGATAGCGTACGAAGCTGGCTATGCCTCCCTCAAAATAGAACGCCGAGTCCTGACCTGTCCTCTCATCGTGTATACCTATCTGCACATTCGTTTGGAGGTAAGCCAACTCGCGCAGTCTCTGAGCCACGTAATCGAAATCGTATTCCCAGTCGCCGAAGATGCTCTTGTCCGGTATGAACTCCGTGATGGTTCCATTGCCTTGTGCCGCGCCGTCGGGCTTGACTGGCCCTCTGGGAATACCGCAGTCGTACTCCTGGACGTAGCGCACCCCTTCACGCTCGCTCACCACCTTCATATACGACGAAAGAGCGTTGACCACGGAAGCCCCCACACCATGAAGACCACTGGAAACCCGGTAGCTCTTCCCACCGAATTTCGCTCCAGCGTGCAGAATGGTCATGACGGTTTCCAGTGCTGAGACACCGGTTTGGGGATGGACTTCAACGGGTATGCCGCGGCCATTGTCCTCGACCCTGACCTTGCCCCCCTCCTGAATCGTCACATCGATGCGGCTGCACCAGCCCGCCATGGCTTCATCAATGCTGTTATAGACGATCTCGAAGATGAGGTGATGAAGCCCAACGTGGTCAGTGCTGCCGATGTACATTCCGGGGCGGCGGCGGACTGCTTCTAGCCCCTTCAGGACTTGGATGTCCTGCGCTGTGTAGCTGTCGCTGCCGTTGTGGTTGCTTTCGCCTGCTGCGGGACGGTCTACCATGTGCTCATATTATAGCATGTTTCCTTCATAATCCGCTTCACATTATGCACGATTGGAGATGTCTTGTCTATATCTTCCGCCCCATCTCGCTTCCGCTCCGAATGGCCTCTATCCCCCGCCGGGCTTTGGCCGCATCGCCAATAACGTGAACCTCGTAGGCCTTCCCCTGAACCTGCTTCGACAGCTCATCCTTCGGCCTGACGCCGCAAGCCAGCACTATTGTGTCGAAGTCATCCCAAGTCTCTTCGACGCCATTTCGCGACACTACCACGCCGTTGGGACGAATCTCCTTGATCTGAGTAGACACGAACGTCTTGATGCTGAGGTTCTTCGTGCGGTTCATCAGATGCCACCGGACCGTACCTCCCATGTCCGCACCGATTCGTTTGAGCATCTCCACCAGCACGATTTCTTTGCCCTGCCCAGCCAGGAACTCCGCCGTTTCCAATCCCGTCAGCCCACCACCCACCACCAGCACCCGACGCCCCACCGTCTTCCCCCCAAGCACGTCCCAGGCCGTGACCGCCTCTTCTCTGTCCACACCCGGGATCGGCGGCACTAGGGGCTTTGCCCCCGTGGCCACCAGCACCACATCAGGGCCAGCTTCCTCCACCAGGGCAGCAGTGGCTCTCACACCGCACTTCAGTTCCACGCCCAGCTTGTCCAACTGCCCCACCAGATAACCAAGGAGCAGCAGATGATCCTGCTTGTGCGGCGGCTTCGAGGCCAGCA
>DAIQQD010000161.1:0-2370 GCA_036787015.1 Chloroflexota bacterium | reverse complement strand
TCCTTGATGGCCGCGGCCAGAGGCACGTTGGAGCCGCGCGGCTGGTCGTACGGAGGCACTATGACCGGATAAGAGCCGTAAGCCCCACCCGACACCCCGATCATGTTGGCGCCGGCCTCCTCCAGCAGCTTCGCCGTCTGCCGCGCCATGTCCACCGTCGTCCCGCCCGGCATGTAGTCCGAGCCGTTCATCCGGACGCTGACGGGGAAATCCTGCCCGACCCTCTCTTTGATGAGACTCACGATTTCCATCACGAACCGCGCCCTCTTCGCCACGCTGCCGCCGTACTTGTCACTGCGCTTGTTGGTGAGGGGCGACAGGAAACTGCTCAGGAGGTAGCCATGGCATCCATGAAGCTCAACCATGTCGAAGCCGGCCTCTCTGGCCCTCCGGGCAGCTTCGGCGAACTTCTCCACCAACCCTTCGACCTCACCTGCGGTCAACTCGCGGGGCACTTCATCCTTTGGCGTCAGCGGTATCGGTGACGGAGCCACCGGTTTGTATCTCTTGATCTCGCCACCCTGGCGTCCCAGGTGCATCAACTGGATGCCCATTCGGGCCCCGCACGAATGGATCAGATCGGTGAACTGCCTGAATCCGGGGATGCAACTGTCGTCATATATGCCGAGCTGAATCGGCGAAGCCATGCTTATGTCAACAATCCCCGGCGTCAGGACGATGAGCGCCACGCCGCCTCGGGCCCTAGCGGCGTAGAAGTCCTTCACGGCGTCGTTCGGCTCACCGTGCGTGGCCAGCCTGTCAATCATGGGGGGCATGATGATCCGGTTCTTCAGTTCCAGCTTCCCAACCCTGATCGGCGTGAACAGCCGCTGGAGCTTCCGTTCGCTTTGTTTCTCCCCTGCTTTGCGTGACATTCAGATACTCTTTCCTAGGTCGCCTGCCCGAAGAATGCCGCCTTAAAGAAGTCCGCCACCTTCCGGCCAATCTTGCCCTCGAACCCGCACCAGAAATGGTCCGCCCCGAAGACCACCTCGCAATCACTGGGCGGGGCAGCCTCGCCCACCAGCCGCTTCACCTTGTGCGGCGAGATGAAGCTGTCTTCGCTGCCGCAGATGAATACCTTCGGTACACCGTAGGTCTTCAGTCTCTGCCAGTCCGCGTCCTCCAGGAACGGCGAAACCAGAGCCACCGCACGAACCCTCGAATCCCGCAACGCCACAGGCATGACCACCCTCGTCCCGAAGGAGTAGCCGGCCAGCCCCAGACGCCTCTTGTCGACGCCATCGCTCGATTGGAGGAAGTCCAGCGCCGCGACAACATCATGCTGCTCCCCAACGCCTTCCTCATGGTTGCCCTCGCTCCGACCGACGCCGCGGAAGTTGAACCTCAGTGTGGCAATGGACTCCCGGGCCAGGGCCTGGCATATCACGCCGACAACGTTGTTGTACATGTCTCCGCCGTACAGAGGATGCGGATGGCATACCACCACAGCCGGGAACGGAGCCTCTCCTTTGGGTTTCTCGAAAATCCCTTCCAGCACAATACCCGATGCGGAGAACCTCACGTGATCCTGTGCTGTCTTTCCACTCTCAACCATCTTTCTGCTTAGCTCTCTCTCTCTGAAGTAGGCAAAGCGGGGGAATCACGGCAAGATGTCCCGCAGGGTTGCTTCGGCCTCAGCGAACCGGAAGGCGTACCCCATCTGCGTCAGATGCCGCGGCACAGCCCTCTGGCCAGAAAGCAGCATGCCCGCCATCTCCCCAAACACCAGTCGCAACAGAAATCCGGGCGTCGGCACCAGCGCCGGACGGCCCATCTGCCGCCCCAGCCACCGGCTGAAGTCAGCGTTCGTCACCGGGTTGGGCGCGCTCAGGTTGAAAGGGCCTCTGGCATTTTCGTTCTCCAGCAAGAAGCGAATCGCCCCGACCTCATCTGCAATATGTATCCACGGCAGCCACTGTCGGCCGCCTCCCATACGGCCACCAACGAAGAACCGGAAAGGCAACATCATCCTGGGCAAGGCACCGCCGTTCTTGCTGAGCACGATTCCCGTGCGGATTATGACTCGCCGCACCCCCAGAGCCTCAACTCCGGCCGTGGACGCCTCCCATTCCACCGCCAGGCGTGCCAGATAGTCCTGGCCCGCCGGAGCACTCTCCGAGACCTCTTCTTCTCCACAAGGTCCATAGTAACCCACTCCCGAGGCCTGGACCAGAACCGACGGCCTTGTCTTGGCGGCCTCGATGGCTCCGACGACTGCCCGCCCTGCGTTGAGCCGGCTCTCTCGTATCCGGCTCTTGCGCTCTGACGTCCAACGTCCCGCAGATATGCTTTCCCCAGCCAGGTTCACCACGGCATGGGCACCATCGGCCAGCGCACCCCACCCCACAGCGGTGCGCGCATCCCACC
>DAIQQD010000160.1:1538-5049 GCA_036787015.1 Chloroflexota bacterium | reverse complement strand
CCGGCCCGAGTTGACCTCCCGCTCGTCGAGAGACTATGATGAAGCTGAATATCTGCTATCAGGCGGAACATGGTTCCAAAGAAGGATTACTACGAACTGCTGGGAGTGCCGAGAGATGCTTCCCAGGATGACATCAAGAAGGCTTTCCGCAAGCTGGCCTTCCAGTATCATCCCGACCACAACCACCACGACGGTGCCTCAGACAGGTTCAAGGAGATCAACGAAGCCTATCAGGTGTTGAGCGATGCCCAAAAACGGGCCCATTATGACCACTTTGGCCACATGGGGACAGGGCGGGGCTTTGAAGGCTTTGATGATTTCTTCGGGCTGGGAGACATCTTCGATGCCTTCTTCTCCGGAGCCACCGAGGCCAGGCGACGCGCGCCACAGCCTGGAGCCGACCTGCACTTCCAAGTCGAGCTCACCTTCGAGGAAGCAGCCTTTGGAGTTGAGAAACGGGTTGACATCCTGCGTACGGCCTACTGCTCCCGCTGTCAAGGAAAAGGTGGTGAGCCGGGCACGACACAGGTGAAGTGTCCTACCTGCGGTGGAATGGGAGAGGTCAGGCGGGTACACCAGAGCGTTTTCGGGCGCTTCGTAAACAGGGCAGTGTGCGATCGGTGCCACGGTGCTGGGGCGGTCATGAGCCACCCTTGCACGCAGTGCCAAGGGGCCGGGAGGGAGAAAGGCATCCACACCGTGAAAGTGACAATCCCCGCCGGAGTGAGCGATCGCTTCCAGATAAGGCTCAGAGGAGAAGGAGATGCCGGGACGCTGGGCGGCAGTCCGGGCAATCTCTACATCAACATCGCAGTTCAGAAACATGCCTTCTTTGTTCGTGAGGAAAACAACGTCATCTACGAACTCCCCGTCAACTTCGCCCAGGCAGCTCTCGGGGATGAGGTGGAAGTGCCTACACTGGAAGGCAAGGCGCGCGTCAGAATCGCTCCGGGCACGCAGACTGACAGCGTACTGTCGTTGAAGGGTAAGGGTATACCGTATCTCGATCGTCAGGGAAAGGGCGACCAATTGGTCAAGATAAGGGTCGTGACGCCTGACAAGTTGGACGACGAGCAGCGCCATCTGTTTGCTGAACTGGCGAGGAGCATGGGCAAAACCAAGCCACCGGATCAATCAGGGAAGAAGATCATGGACCGCCTGAAGAAGGGTTTGAAGTAGCCCGCTTCAGAGGATCCGGTTGAGCTATCCAGCTTTGTCTTCGGAATCCGTCGGTTCCGGCAGGAGACTCGGCGGCTGGTACCACCTTACCCTGAGGTAGTCCAGCAGGAAGCGGAGCAGCTTCGTTACTTCCAGCGATTCTCCATCCACCGGGTACTCCAGCAACTCGTTGGTCGCCTTCCTGACGTCAAGCCCTTCGTAGAGCACTTTGTAGATCTTATCGACGATAGGCAGGCTGAGACCCGCCCTCTGTCCCAACTGCCAGGCTGCCTGGGTGGTGGTAATACCCTCGGCGACATGGGGCATTGAGTGGGCGATATCCTCCACCGAACGTCCCTTGGCCAGTTCCTTGCCTACGTAGTAGTTGCGGCTAAGCGGGCTGAAGGAGGTAACCACCAGATCACCCAGACCACTCAGTCCGATGAACGTCAACGGGTTGGCACCAAACGTGGTTCCCAGCACGATCGCCTCGCTCAGACCACGGATGATGAGGGCTGCCTTGGCGTTGCTGCCATTCCCCAGCCCATCCACCATCCCCACTCCGAGCGCAATGACGTTCTTCATGGCACCGCCCAACTCCACGCCCACAATGTCGGTGCTGGTAAAGACGTAGAACTGGTTGGAGTTGACCAGTTGCTTCACCCGCTCAGCCACAGCAGCATCGCGGGCCGCCACGACCGTCACTGACAGCATGCCTTGGGCGGCCTCATGTGCGATGTTGGGACCGGCGAGAGCACAGATGTTGGAATGAAAGCGCGGGTCGATCTCCTCGGCAAATATCTGGGACATGCGTTTGCCGGTCCCGACCTCCAGGCCCTTGGCGGCACTGACTATCAGAGTCGTGTCGCCCAGGTAGTCCTTAACACGTCCGATGTTGGAGCGCATGGTCCCTGACGGCACAGCCAGGATGACCATGTCCACCTTGTCCATGGCCTCTTCGAGGGAGGCGGTGGCGGTGAGGCGGGTGGGAAACCGGGGGCCCGGCAAATAGGTGACGTTCTCTCGTGCTTGGTTCAGCTTGTCAGCCGTCTCCTGGTTCCGTGCCCAGATCTTGGTCCATATTCCATTTCGAGCCAGGATTATTCCGAGTGCAGTACCCCAGGCGGCGCTGCCAACGATTGCTGCCTTAGACATCCTGCCCTCCTAGGTCCGGGCGGAATGCCGCATTCCGGCTTCTATCTTGCATATCCTCTCCAAAGGGACCCGAGCTTCCAGCCTATTATCCTCGCTGCCCATGAACCAAGTCAAGACCAACTCGTATGTCAAGACCAACTCGTATGCCCGAACGTGCCGCCGCGCCGGCCCGGGACAGCGCCGGGGGCCACTGCTGCCCGAGAGTCATCCGGTTGCTGACCATGAGGCGCCTGAAAGAGACCGGCGGCCCGGTTCCAAGAACGAAGGACTCACTTGACAGTCCGCGCGCCGCCGAGCTTTCGCTCCGTTCCGTTCAAAAGACGCTGCACGTTGTCACGGTGTTGAATTAAGATGATGCCTGCCGCCAGGCCGCAGAATAGCACTTGCTCTACGGGGACTACAGTCAGATAGATGACCGGAGGCCGTGACCCCCAGATCATCAGCGCCAGCATGGCCAGAAACGAGGCCACTATGCCCACTATGGAGCCCAGCGACATGTAGCGGCTCAGCCAGGCAATCCCCAGTATGATTACCGCCGTGCACAGCCCGACGAGCCAGTTCATGGCTAGGAGGCTGCCGACATAGGTGGCCACCCCGCGCCCGCCATGGAATTTGATGTAGACCGACCAGATGTGGCCCATGATGGCGGCCAGTGCCGCCACAACCTGAGCTGCATGAGTGGGCACAATGGCCCAGGCTATGAGAACCGCTGCCGAGGCCTTGGAGAGATCCAGCATCATGGTCACAGCGCCGGCCCGGCCTCCGGCAGCCCTGATAACGTTGGCCGTCCCTGTCTTGCCGCTGCCGAACATCCTCACGTCGATCCCCCTGGCCACCTTGGAGACCAGGATGCCAAAGGGAATGGATCCCAGCAGGTAGCCGATCAAGGCGACGGCAACGTACTCAAAGGTCAGCATAGGCTAGACACCAACCGTCCATCACGAAACCTTGGCGAATCGTCGACTCGCACCAGCCGTCATGTCTCTTGCCTATCGCCGCCCTTCTTCTCGCCTTTCCCCTTGAAGACGAGGCGGAGAGGAGTGCCCTTGAACCCGCAGTAATGGCGCATCTTGTTCTCCAGGAAGCGCTGGTACGAGAAGTGAACGAGTTTGGCATCGTTCACCAGAAACGAGAAAGTCGGCGGATTGACGGCCGTCTGGGTGGCTTTGTAGACCTTGAGCCGCCTCCGGCCCTGTTT
>DAIQQD010000160.1:0-1438 GCA_036787015.1 Chloroflexota bacterium | reverse complement strand
TAGCAGGACTGCTCCCTTGAAGGCCTTGTGAATGTAGCCCAAGATGTGGATGTCCTGGGCTGTGATGCCCTCCACTGCATCCACCACCAGCAGGGCAATATCAGCCCGCTCAATCGCATCACTGCTCCGCTGAGAACTGTATCGCTCAATGCCCTCGTCGATCCGCCCCCGGCGCCTGATTCCGGCGGTGTCAATCAGCGTTACTCTCTCGCCCTTGTGCTGCAGAACAGTGTCTATCGTGTCACGCGTCGTCCCAGCCACCTCGTCCACGACCACACGCTCTTCACCCAGGAGCGTGTTCAGAAGGAGCGATTTGCCCACATTGGGGCGCCCCACGATGGCGATCTTCATCGATTCCGGTTCCGCAACCGTCGGTGTCGGAGCAGGCAGGTTCTCGATGACCTTCTGCATCAACTCCTCGATGCCCTTGCGGTGATAGGCGCTGACGGGGATAGGATCACCCATCGCCAGTTCGTAGAATTGAGGCACTTCCGCTTCCTGCTTGGGAGTATCCACTTTGTTCACCACCAGCATCATGGGTTTCCTGGCCCGGCGTATGATATCGGCAGTCTCCTGATCAGCCGGCAACACTCCATCCCGGGCATCCACCATGAAGAGCACCAGGTCGGCCTCAGCGACGGCTCTGTCCACCTGATCTCTGACTTTCCGTCTGACGGCGGGCCCGGGCTGTGCTTCTAGACCGCCGCAATCCACCAGAGTCAGATCGTGTCCCTCCCAGGAAATGTCGGAGTGAATCCGGTCGATGGTGGTTCCCGGCAGGTCCTCCACGATGGCCTTTCTCTTGCCGAGAAGGCGATTGAACAGCGTGGATTTGCCCACGTTGGGCCTGCCGATGATGGCCACTACGGGTTTGGGCATGGTGCCCTCCTAGACAGGCTTCCCGCCCAGGGCCCTCACTAGGATGGCCTTCTGGATATGGAGCCGGTTCTCGGCCTGATCAAAGACCACGGACTGGGGATGATCGAGGAGTCCCTTGGCAATCTCCTCTCCGTGGTGTGCCGGCAAGGGATGCATGAATAGAGCGCCTTTCCTGGCACGTGAAAGCAACGCGGCATCAACCTGGTACGAGGCAAAGACCCGCCGCCGGACTTCCGACTCCGCCTCCTGGCCCATACTGGTCCACACATCCGTGTAGACCACATCGGCGTTTTCCACGGCGAGGCGCGGTTCAGCCATCGTGGCGATCTTGGCGCCGTTCTGAGACGCGAGTTTCTTAGCCTGGCGAAGGGCTGCTTCGTCGAGTTCATAGCCCGGCGGGGAGGCAATGGAGAAGTCCATACCCACTGCGGCCGTCGCCAGGATCAGGCTTCTGGCGACGTTGTTGCCGTCGCCGACATAGGCCAGGTGCCGACCTTTGAGATCGCCTTTCTTCTCCAGAATGGTCAGCAGATCACCCAGGGCCTGACAGGGATGCTCA
>DAIQQD010000019.1:4616-17164 GCA_036787015.1 Chloroflexota bacterium | reverse complement strand
CCCATAACCCGAAGGTCGTTGGTTCAAATCCAACCCCCGCTACCAAGAAATGAACGTGAAAACCCCCGGATCATGTCCGGGGGTTTTGCGTTTGACCGGCAATCCGCGCGATCAGGATCTCAGCCGCTGAGTGACATCGAGGAACTCGTACGGTCGACTGTAGTTCGCGTAGACGTAGCTGGAGTCCTCCAGCAATCCGAGGTTGGTGCCGAAGTAGAGATCAAAGACCAGCCTGAAGGAATTCACCGGCGATATTGATGAATACAGGCGGGGATCGCTGTAGTCCATCCCCGGCAGGTAGTATGCATTCAGTATCCCCATTTTCTCCTTCACTTCCATGTTGGTGGCCTGTTCCCAACGAAAAGTGCGGTCACCAGCCAGGTACCTCTCCGGATAGGGGCCCTCATCTGCCTGCAGGATGATGATAGGGGGCACTTCCGAGGTTGATATCAGATCCTCCACGAGATCCATCACCATCTCGTTGGTTACAGTCAAAGCGTTAACGTAGTTGTCCCGGTTGCTTCTCTTGTCAGCCTCCTCCGGAGTCAGGTAACTGCCGTCGCTGTCAAAAGCATACGGAGTGTGTGAGATCATGAAGTGGGCAAACGTGAAGGTTGGCGCCCCCTGATACTCCTGCGGTATCCTGGCCAGTTCCTTGAACTCGAAGACGGTTCTCTTCCATTGCCTCATGGAGAGATCATCGATGATACCCAGCTCCGCGCTGACGGTGTAAGGCATCGTGGCGGTCAGGATGTACTCCGAAAACATGTCCGTACGAGCGCAATAGTTGACGTTCACATCAGCGTACTTGTTCGCTCTCAGAGGACCCCACCAGGAACCTACGTGTATGAACTCGTACCCCGCGGCCTGCAGCAGACGCTGCACGGCATGATCCTCCAGTTTCTCGTTCAACGGCAGCAGATCGCTGGATGACTCGTCCATGTAGTCGATGTACTCCATGTTCAGGGATGAAGCCAGGGACTCCGAGGTTCTCACGTAGTTGGCGAAGCTCTCGTTGGCCACGTAGAAGCCCTGCTCCGTCAGCCATCCGAGGAAGTCACTGTTATCGAAATCGTACACCTCGGCCAGAGTGCCGGTATTGGCGTATCTTTCCAGCACAATGTAGTAGATGTCGGGAGGAGTCCCGTACCGTTGGATGTCTAGTTGGAGATCCGTGTGGCTGTCCGAGAGGTTCCCGCCGCTGCCGATGCGCTGGAATTCGTACGTGCCAATCCTGATCACCGAGATCAGTAGCATGACCACCATGGCCACGTTGAGAATGATGGTGGGGTAACGCAGAATCTTGCTGGTTCTCGCGATGAGATAGAGAAGAAAGGGATACAGCAGGACCCAGATGAGAACCAAGAGCATCCAACCCAAGTATGGGCTGTCTACACCCATCCATCCTGTCAGAGTGAAGATGTAGGCTGTTGAGTAAAGCAGCGCCAGGAAGAGCGATACGATCAGAGCTGCCTTGTGGATATTCCCCAGCACCAGCCAGGTGCACAGCAGCATTAGCGAGGCCAGAGACAGTGCAACCGCGAAAGGCACCGCGAGTTCGGACAGCGAAAGCTCCTGCGTGTTGTAGGTATAGAGGGCCATGGCCGGAAACACCGCGACGATGAACGGGTGGAGGACGAGAGTCCTCTTCAAGTCGATTCCCGCCGCCGCATGAGATAGAGGATCCGCTCGGATCCAGTGATGGGCTGAGAACGTTCAAGGACGAACAATCTCGCGAATTCGCTCTCAAATGCCTGCTGTGTGTAATTCACAAAGATGTCTTCCCTGGTTGCCAGGAGTCTCTGAACTTGTGAGTCGCTCTTGGGCACGAATTCCACGATCAGGGAATCGCAAATGCAGGCGAAGAACTCGGCGATCTTGGCAAACGGCGTGTTATTCGATATGGCCAAGTGATGAATGAGAGCCAGAGCGAGCGCGGCATCAGCCGGACCGCGCTCCGCCAGTGACATCCTCTCCTCGTTCTGCCACCCAATGCCCGGGCTGGGGTTGGTCAAGTCGCTCAGGAGCGGCAGAATGCTGGTCTCATTCCTGCGGCGGCACTCAAGGTAGTTCTTCTCCACAGCAGCCGGATCGATGTCGAACGAGATGGTACGTATTCCCTTGTCGCTGGCAATTCTACTGAATATGCCCGTGTTGGCGCCCAGGTCCCAGACGCTGCTGGGATTGATGGCCTCCAGGAACTCAGCCACGACCTGTTTCTTGTGCTGGAAAGATTGTGCTGAGTAGTTGGTGTCCTGGTAGTAGTCACCCCATTCCGTACCGCCGGGATTCCACTTCAGCCCTTTGACGCCCGATTCCAGACTGTTGATGATGCCGATGAAACCGAGGCGGCTCAGCTTGGGACGCCTAGTGTCTATGCGCTTGTCCGCATAGCGGGTCTGGGTCCTGGCGTGAAGATGGATGTGAGACAACAAGGAGAAGGAGAAGCGTGTGCGCCGGGGAAGGAGCTTGCTTGCCAGGTCCAAAGGTATCCCGTCAAGGTGGCTTCGGAACAGCTGCCCCAGCCGGACATCTCTGTGACTCATGAGAGCCAGTGGCGCCAGGAAATGCTGGCAGAACTGCCGGTAGGCCACCCACGGACTGCCCTCGTTGTACTTCTCGAAAGATAGCGTATCGATGAAGACGGGCTTGCCTTTCACGAACTGCATGTTGTAAGCACTGCAGTCCTTGAGAGACATCCCGGATTCCAGCGCTCTCTTCTGGATGTTGAGCGTAGTGAGAGCCGCATCCTTGATCTGGCTGAAACTCCATTCGTAGGGGTAGGATACGAACGCTATCTGCTCGGGCCTTATGACCTTGTAAGCAAGCTGAGGAGCGGCGCTTCGTAAGGCGACTTCCTCGTGGGGGATGATCAGTCCTTTCTCCACCAGAGCTTTGTGGAGTCCGGACTCCATCAGGCGATCATAGTTGTCTTTGTAGGCGGTGTTTATCTGACGATAGACCACACCGTCTTGCCAGAAGACAAAGCCGCTCGGATCCCGAAAGGAACTCGGGAGAGTCTCACTGTTCTTTGGGCTCTTCACTCTGTTCTTTGGGCTCTTCACTCTTCTTGGACTTGGAGAACAGGTTCCTCACAAATACCTTAATCCGGTTCCAGAACAGGCCGACCGCCACAAATGCGCCTACCAAGACTCCGATGACAGCTTGAAGAACAAGGCTGCCCGTCCCCGGGTCAATGTATGCGTCGACTACTTGGTGAAAGGGCAGGTACAGCAAAGCCGGCATGGCCAGGGTTGTAGGAAGCATAGAACGTTTCATGATCAGTCCTTTCGATCGGCTTGTCCCCATGCGACAGCCGGGTTATTCTACAACCGTCGGGGTCCCGAGACAACAGCAGTTCCCAGAATAGCCTTTGGCTTCGTGAGCGACTTCTCTGCTATGCATCATAACATAAATCGTTGTCTGCAGGCACGTGGCAACCATCCGTCCCAGACACGCCTCAGAGCGTTTCAATCACCTCTTTGACGGATGGCTTCACCACGCGCAGCAATGCCATAACTTTCAACGCAGACTCATGGCCTTCCAGCGCCGGCGAAGCGCAGCAATCCGCCGGGACAATGACTTCATAGCCCATCTCGGCTGCATCGAAGACCGTCTTGAGGACGCAGGCCCATGTGGCCACGCCAGTCACGATGAGCGTCTTGATCCCTTTCTGGCGCAGAGTGAAGTCGAGATCCGTGCCGAAGAAAGCGCTCAGCATCCTCTTCTCGACAAAGAGATCCCCCGCTCCGGGTTCCAGATCGTCTATGACCTTCACTCCTTCAGTTCCCCTAATGGTGCGCAGTGGATGCCCACTCTTGAAGATGAAATCGTCAGGGTATCTGCTGTCACAGGCAAAGATGATCGGAATCCCTTTGCCCCGGGCCTCGCGCAGTAGAAGCTTGACGTTGGGGATGATTGGCTGGCAGAACCTGCCGACGTTCTCCTTTTGCAGATCGACGACGATAATAGCCTTCTTGGAGGTCGCGCGTTCTTCCACTCGAATCTCCTCTCAGGAACCGCGGTGCTGTTCTCGCGAGTTCACAGTCCTTCTTTTGGCCGACTTGCCCTGTGGTTCGCCCGCTGGCTGTTCACAGGTGAAGTATCCCATAGTGATCACCACGATGTCTTGAGACCTCAGTCCCTATTCTGAAGGGTTGCCGGATCAGCAGCAAGGACATCATTGCTGCTGTCGGAGCCAGCGCGACCCGCTCATCGCCCTGATTGATGACCGCGCGAATCCCGCCATGTGAACCTGACTTTTTAACGGCCATGGCGCGGGCATGTCTCGGAACGGCTAGGAGGGCATGTTGGTGGCCTCCATGCCACCATCCACCTCCAGTATCTTGCCCGTCACCCACTTGGCAGCAGGAGAGGCCAGGTACACTGCCGCCAAGGCAATGTCGTCCACCTCGCCGAGCTTCTTCATGGGCGTGCGGTCGCACATCTTCTGCAGAGACGCCTCATCGAGCAGGCCCGTCAGCGCATCGGTCAGTATGGAGCCGGGAGCTATGCCGTTCACTCTGACGTCGGGAGCCAAGTCAGAGGCCATGAGCCGGGTCATATGGATCAGGGCTGCCTTGACTGTGCCATAAACGCTGAAGTTGGGCTGCACAACGCGTCCCGCCGCCGAACAGATGTTTATCACACATCCCTTGCTTTCCAGCAGACGGGGCAGGCTGTAACGCACGACCATGAGGGCCGATGTGACATTGAAGTCAAAGGCCTCGTTGAAGCGCTTGCGATTGGTCCTGGGTATCTGGTTCGGTACAGCGCCGCCGGCGTTGTTCACCACTATGTCGATCCTGCCAAAAGCCTCGACAGTCTTGGCCACCAGCGTCTGCAGTTGACCATCGTCCTTCACATCGCAAGGAACAGCCAGGGCTGGCACTCCAAATGCCCTGGCCATCTCGGCATTAGCCCGGACGTCACTCTCGGTCCTGGCGGTGAAGACCACCTTGGCCCCGGCCTCAGCAAACATGAGCCCGATCCCCTGGCCTATCCCCTTGCCGGAGCCTGTGATAATGGCCACCTTGCCATCCAGCCTGAATCTCTCAGCCAGCATTCTGCCTCCTCAATCCCAGAGTCTGTCACTGTGGCGACAGTATGACTAGGATTCTACCACTGCTGCCCCTGAGTGACCCAACTCACTCAATGTGGCTCAAAGCTTCAGGCAACGTCTCCACCGGAAGTGGGGGCTCGCTTGGAGTCTGTTTCACAGCCCTAGACCCGGTGACGCTGACGGTCGCGGCACGGTGGGAATCCGTGGTGCAACTCGTTCGGATCTCTCTGTCCCATCACTTTTCGAGGGGTCCGGAGGTACTAGAGCGACTAAGGTTCTAGGGGACGCAGCCGAATCAGTCATACTTGAGACGCAAGCCAGAGCGGGCGACGCTGAACCACTGCGCGTATGTGGTCACTTGAGCAGTGGGGAGTCAGTAGTGAAACCGACCTCTTGAAGGTCGGTTTCTTGTTTGGGGGCGATAGTCATGGGCCGCCCGCCGTAGGAACGCCGGGCGCAGACGGACAGTCGACGATGGCAGAGCAATTGGCACTATTGAGCACGCTTGACTACGCTCTGGACTACTTCCGAAGGATAGAGCGTGAGCGGAACGAGGCCTTGACCCAGCTCCAGGCACTCGAGCAAGAGGTCAACATCCTCAGGGTGTTGACGTCACCGACCCGCAGCGCGCCCGCAAGAGAAATCACGAAGTACCGCCAACCCGCCGTGGACACGGCAGCGGTTGGCATTGAGGGCCTCTACAACCGTGGCTACAGGGATCGCGCCCTGATTTGGCTGGCTGCAACACTGAGAGAGAGCCCGGATCCGGACCTGCGACGTTGGGTGATATTCGCCCTCGGGGCGATGGGGGACTCGAGGCCAATTCCTGCCCTCGCTCTGGCCCTCAATGATGCCGACAAGGCTGTGCGAAGACAAGCAACCATTGCCCTTGGCAGGATAGGGACCACCGCTGCGGTCACTCCTCTGGCAGCCGCGCTCAAGGATGGAGACAGGGAAGTACGGCAGAAGGCAATAGAAGCCTTGGGGAAGGTGGGAGAGCCTGCGATTCGCCTGATGATCACTGGCCTGAGATCCCCCGACGTTCTGGTGCGCCGCGGGTCATCGGACGCCCTGGCGAGGATCGGAAGACCTGCAGTCTCGCCGCTCACGAGGTCTCTGCTGGAAGAAGATGACAGGCTGGCACGAATTGGGGCGGTCGAGGCCCTGGGCAAAATGCGTGACGAAAGAGCGGTGGCCTCTCTGGTGGTGGCCTTGATGGATCCGGACAGCGATATCCAGGACATGGCGGCTCAAGCGTTGGTCAGAACCGGCAAGCCAGCCGTGGTGTCTCTGGTGCGTGTACTGAGGGTTGCGGGGAATCCGTTCCGTCGCAGAGTGGTGGAGGTTCTGGTGAGGACTCGCGGCTTAGCAGTCAAGCCTCTTCTCGATGCCTTGGGAGACGAGAATGTCGAGGTGCGTTTGACGGCATCCGAAGCCTTGGTCAAGATGGGAAAGCCAGCACTCGGATCGTTGATGTGTGCTTTGAAGAACTCGAAGCCCGGTGTCCGCCTGGAGGCGGCAACAGCCCTCGGTCTCATCGGTGACCCTACGGCGGTCAAGCCCCTGGTCCGAGCCGTTAGGGGGAGAAACCGGGAGTTGCGCCAAAGGGCAGCCAGGGCTTTGGTAGGGATAGGAAGACCGGCCGCTGCTCCGCTCGTCTCGCTCTTCAAAGATGCAGACGCCGGCGTCCGCGAACAGGCGTCACAAGCCTTGGTGGAGATTGGGCGCCCGGCCTTTGAGCCTCTATGCTCTGCCCTCTATGAAGCGGACTTCAGCACGCGGTGGGAAGCTGCACAAGTCCTGAGCAGGCTGCGAAGCAGCGGACGTCTACGCGGGCTTCATGGAAGATGGGAAAGGATTGTGGATGAGACCGTGCTGCTGGCATGGTTCAACTCGGGCTGGGCACGAGGCCGCACTGAGAAGGCAGAATCCCATGGCCATTCGAAACGCGGAGGTTCCACACCGCAATCCTGATGCAGCACTTGCCTAACCACCGGAAGCGTGACCTGGACGGATCCGGGAATGCCCCCTAGCGCATCATTGCGAGGAGTGCTCGCTACTTCCCACTGGTCAACGCATTCACCACCCGCGACAGCCAAGGCCGGCGACACACTCTGATCTAACTGGAAGACTCTCCTAGGTACACGACCTGGTCTTTGTTGACAGCCACGAAATCGAAACGCGCTTCGCCGTCAGGCAGTTCCGGCCATACCGCGACGTTGGTCAGCGGCAGAAACTTCGCATCTCCGTCGAGGGCATGCAGCAACTCCTGCCACACTTCGGCGTACATCTGGCCTTTCAGGATGTAGGGTGAAATATGGATCTCGGCATCTATGGTCTTCTTCGCTCTGGTGCGGGGGGCTCTTCGCTTCTCCTTCGATTCCACCTCCATCTCACTCTGCCGGCGACTCAGTTCCCCCACAAAGAAGATATTGGCTTTTCTGATGTAGGTGGACCTGTACCTGGACGCCATTTGCACTCTTGTGCCGGTGGGGAAGTAGGCCCGGACATCAGTGAGCGGCACAAAGTCCCTTCCCATGCGGAGCGCCTTTGAAGAGAAACCTTCATTGAGCGCATCCAGGAGGCGCTGATCGGCCAGACGATAGGTGAGTCCGGAATAAGTGCCGGAGATCGTGCACACGACCACCGGCACCTTGCTGAGCCGGGGATCCCCCTGCCATCCACCCCTTGGTTTCTCTGGAGTGTCTTGACCCACTGCTCTGGACCTCCTTCCGCAAGGACGATAGTCCTCTTTGGGGATCACGCTGCTGACGTGAATCTGGCGCCGATGTGATGCCAGCTCGAATTGTATCATGTATCTTATGGGCCAGGAAGGCAGGGGTTCGCACGTCGGTTTCGGTCCGGTTGTGCAAGGGATGAGCCTTCTGCCTATAATGATTGAAGTACGGATACGTGCATTAGCGGGTCCGGTCTGACCGAGGAGCTGGTGAAAGGAGAACTGCTGAAGATGGGCAAGCTTGCCGGGAAAGTGGCTGTGATCACGGGGGCCGGATCCGGAATTGGACGGGCCTCGGCGCTACTGTTTGCCAAAGAAGGAGCCAAGATCGTGGTGGCCGATTTCGTGCCTCCGGGCGGTCATGAGACGGTGAAGATGATCAAGGAAGCCGGAGGGGATGCCATCTTCGTGGAAGTGAACGTGTCCAAGTCAGCCGAAGTTCAGAGGATGATACTGGCGGCGGTGGATACCTACGGTAGACTCGACATCATGTTTAACAATGCTGGGATCCAGGGCAAGTTCATCATGACCGCGGATCTGGCGGAGGAGGCCTGGAACAGCATCATCGCCACCAATCTAACGGGGGCTTTCCTCGGTTCAAAGTACGCTATTCAGGTGATGCTCAAACAGGGTGGCGGCGTCATTATCAACACCGCTTCTGCGGCTGGTATCATTGGTCTGCCTGGCATGCCAGCTTACAGCGCCTCAAAGGCCGGAGTCGTTCAATTGACCAAGACGATGGCACTCGAGTATGCAGACAAAAACATCAGAATCAACTGCATTTGTCCCGGCGGCATAATCACGCCGCTGTCGAACATAACAGCAGATCCCGCCACCCTGAAGCCGGAGGATTTTCCGCCATACAAGCATACGGCACCCTCTAGAAGGTTCGGGCAACCTGAAGAGGTGGCCAAAGTGGCGCTTTACCTGGCTTCTGACGACTCCTCGTTTGTGACCGGCACGTCGGCGGTGGTTGATGGCGGCTGGTCGGCGGGCGTGGCAAAGATGCCGCCAAAGAAGCAAGACTAGCCGCTGAAGGTCGTCCGCACGCAGATTCCAGGATGGGGAGTTCCCGCCTCTCAACAGGCGGCTCTCCATTTGTCCCGGTGTCCAACAGCGGACCGGGCCCAGCCGGCAAATCGTCAGGCATCAAGCCGGTTTCTTGGGCGCAAGTCGTCGCCAGAATGGCAGCTGATTGGGGCGTCAGCCACAGATGCTCGCCTGCTACTCCGAGCGCACCACCACTGCTCCATAGCATATCTCGCTGCGGTGCCCCTGCAGGTAGTCCCCAACCTCAGCTTGATCCAATCCCAGGATGCCGGCGATGGTGCTCACCAAGTTGCCGCTTTCGCCTGATTGAGGCCCGGCGAGTCCATCGGTATAGCTCGCGCTGGTAAGCCCGACCGCGACGGAAACAGCGGCCAGAAGAGAAACTGCGAGGAAATCCGTCTTCTGTTCCACGATACCCCCTCTTTCTGCCATCACCGAACCGGCGTATCTTCCTATCCTGTAGAACGAACACAACTGGCGAGAAGTTCCATTAGGCGTGTTCCGCTCTGCGTACCCGGATGCGTCTTCAACCCATCCTGAGGTTGCAGAGATGCCACCGAAGCCAGTCTTGGAGTTCAAGGGCACAAGTGCGTTCGCTTATGCATGCTGGGTTCAGTCTGTCAATGATCCTTTTGGCTCCAGTAATGTAGCCTTTTGCATCTTGCGGGTGGTATTCTTGCACAAGGATAATCGCGGTATGCGGACACCTCGGCGATCCGGTCCATTCGGCGTTGGTGCGAAGCTGGATAAGCTGGTCGACCATATTGGGAGGCAGCTGGAATCAGCGGCGGAAATAGACCGAGGCGGGCTGTCGCAAAGCTGGTCGGAAGAGCAAGCTGTTCTCGAGGCGATACCTGACTACATCTTCCGCATAAGACGCGATGGCTCCGTTTCGGTCGTGGGCAGTGGCACCAGCCGTTTCCTCGCTGCCAATGAATCAGCACTCGGCAAGCGCAGTGCGGACGCGGCTGCGAAATCCGAAGGCCAGTTGAAGAAAGTCCAGCCCCGAGATACTGTCAGCAGGCTTGCCGAGGAGTTGGCCCGTCGAAGCAGGCAGCTTGTGGCGAAGGCAGAAGAAACGGGCAAGGTACAAGCCTTCGATCTGCAACTCAACCACTCTGGCCGAACTGCCCACTACGAGGTGCGGGCTGCGGTCTTCTACCGGAACGAAGTCCTGGCGGTGGTCAGAGACGTCACCGCACGCAGGGAGGCCGAGGCCGCTTTGGCAAAACTCAAAGAGGACCTTGAGACCAAGGTCCAGGAACAGTCCAGCGAGCTTACCCAGCTCAAAGAGGCGTTCCAGAATCAGGTGGCTTTGCTCGCTGAAGAAGAGGAAGTCCTGAAGAAGAGCTTTGGCAAAGTGGAAAAGCTACTGGAGGACACCATCGGGGCCATTACCACCATAGTGCAGAGAAAGGACCCCTACACAGCCGGTCACCAGCAGAGAGTGAGTCAGTTGGCCTGTGCCATAGGCCGGGAGATGGGCCTGAACAGCGAGCAGATACGGGTGATACGCATCGCTTCGCTCCTCCATGATCTCGGCAAGGTGTTCATTCCGGCGGAGATCCTGGCCAAGCCAGGGAAGCTGAGCAAGGTAGAGTTCTCGATGGTGAAGGCTCACCCCGACGCGGACTATCAGATACTCAAGACCATCGATTTCTCCTGCGCCATTGCCGACATTGTTCATCAACACCACGAGCGGCTGGACGGGTCCGGCTACCCATCGGGACTGAAAGGCGACGCCATCCACTTGGAGGCCAAGATAATAGCTGTGGCCGATGTGGTTGAGGCGATGGTTTCCAGCAGGCCCTATCGCCCCGCGCCGGGGTTGGATGCGGCCTTAAAGGAGATTGAGGACGGCAAAGGGAGTTTGTACGATCCTGATGCTGTTGACGCTTGTACCAAGCTGTTCCGCGAGGGGAACTTCAATTTCGAGGCTCAAGAGGCAAGCAATGGATGAGATAGCTCGGCGGAGATCAGTCAAGCGCTGGCATGATGACACCAGTCTAGTCAGGGTGCCGGTAGTAGTATGCGCGGCGTTCGGCACCTTCATCGGGAACACATACCACATCGACGACCAGCGCCTGCTGGATGCCCTCAATGGAGGGTTTGTGGCGAAGGCACTCCGGATGGGAAAGGACTTCATGCCACTGACTGAAGTGGAGGCATATTCACCGATTGGGAAGAGGGCCACTCACCCTTGTATCTACATCAGAAAGTCCAATATCCTGTTTGTTGCTGAGAGGAGAGATGAGTCCAAGGGCGAAGTTGACGGAAAGCGCAGGGCGCACCTGCAGAGAAAAAAGATGCAGACTAGGACCGAGATCCACATGCCGCCGTACGTCGTCCAGGGGAACGTGCATATCGACGTCTGGGAGGAACTGCTGGACACTATTGACAGGGACCAGAGATTCATGCCCCTGACCGATGTTAGAATACATCCGGCGTTGGCTGGGGGCGCATCAGCCTTCGACTTCGTAGCTGTGAACAAGGACCACGTTGCCTATCTGAGCGAATCCTTCGGTTAGCCGCGGCAATGCTGGCTGCGGGCGCTTCCCAGACGACTGGGGCAAGGCAATAGAGGAACCGGGGAAGAGGTGTTGGACCGCATCATATGGATCGAGCACAAGGGCAGGAGCATCCTGTTCGAAGACATGTCGGGCCTGCGGGACTCGGCCGACATCTGCGCCGTCTCTGATGCCAGCACCGCCCTTATCTGCAAGGAGCCGGAATCGTCCGTCTTGTTATTTACCGACGTCACTGACGCCCACTACAACCCGTACGTCGTCAACCGGCTCAAGGAGAACACCAAACTGACCACTCCCCACATGAAGGCCTACGTAGTGGTGGGAATCACGGGACTGATGCGGGTGGTTCTGCAGAGCTTGGTGATGTTCATAGGGCAGGACATGAAGATGTGGAACACCATTGAGGAGGCCAAGGAGTGGCTCTTCCAGCAAGTGAACCAGTCGACCTGCGGAGGCGGGGACACACGCTGATTGGTGAGGGATCCGAGGATCCTTTTGTCCGGAAGACAGAGAGCTGACCCCCGCTCAACTCACAGGCTGAATCGTCTTAGAGACCGCGGCTACCCCCACTGGCACCAAGTCGTTCAATGAGCTATCCTCAGTAGGACAGCGTCCAACGATGTCACAGCTTGTGCAACCAGGCCGACGGGGGTGACATGAGAGACCGGACTATCCAACTGAAGCCCGTGGGGGTAGTAAGGACCATCCTCAGCAACGGTGAGGTCAGAAAGAGCTGGCACGAAGGGATCCATGCTGAGATAGAGATCTTCGAGGAGTATGCTCCCGCCCTGGACCGCATTGAGGGCTTCTCCCACTTGATCGTGCTCTTCTATCTCCATGAGACCACCAGGGCGCAGCGGAAGACCCTTCAGGCCAGGCCGAAGAGGTTTCTCCGGTACGGGTTGAAACTGGAGGATCTGCCACTGGTGGGTGTGTTCTGTCTGGACTCACCCCACCGGCCAAACCCCCTGGGTCTGACCATCGTCAGGCTGCTATCGAGGCAGGGAAACGTCTTGACAGTGGACGGGCTCGATGCCTTTAACAACACGCCAGTCCTGGACATCAAGCCCTACACTCCGGAGAGGTGTATGGCTGATTTCGAGCTTCCGGACTGGTATAAGCTGCTGCGAAGGCACATTAAGATCGACGAGGGAGGCTCGAAACCGGACGC
>DAIQQD010000019.1:1963-4516 GCA_036787015.1 Chloroflexota bacterium | reverse complement strand
GTTGGGGATGTGATTCCCTGTCCGATCTGTGGGGGGCACGTGGCCTCCAGCGTGGTGGACTTCGGCCAGTCGTTGCCGCAGCACGACCTGGAGGATGCCTACGGGCATTCTAAGAAAGCGGACCTGTTTCTGGCTGTCGGCTCTACTCTGACAGTGACACCGGCGGCCGATATGCCCCGCGTTGCTCTCCGGGCAGGGGCGCGCCTGGTTATCATCAACCAGGGGGAAACGCTGCTGGACAGAGCAGCCCACCTGCGATTCGACGAGAGAATCGGCGAAGTCCTGCCGCCGGCCGTAGCCAGACTGAAGGAGTTGATGCAGGCACCCTGACAGCGTCTTCCAGAGCCGAAACATGAGGTTCTGCTGCGCTGCTGCCAGGGTAGATTCAGACATCCGCGAGGCAACAAGCAGAGTGCCAACGGGCAGATCATTTCGGTCTTTGTGTCAAAAGTCACAAACCGAGCGCGCCTTGCCTGATATCATTATGAGTCAGTGATACCGCCGTCAACCCGGAATGCTCGACTGGCGACGGGGGCAGGGGAGGTGCGCATTGCCGCTCGACGGAGATAAGCCCAAGGCAAAGAGGAACCGGCGCGTCTTCCACTGGATGGTTGTCGCAGCATTCTTCATCTTGGTGCTGTCCGGACTGATCCTCTATACCCCCGCCATGTCCACACTGGCGGCTGACAGTTGGACGCGCATTGTCCACCGTGTAGCTGCAGTCTCGCTGGCATCCGTCATTGTCCTTTACGCTGCTGCAGACCGTCGTGCCGCGCTGGCATGGCTGAGAGATGCGGCGTTCTGGACAGCCGGGGCGTCCGCTAATCCTGATACCTGGAAGAGGAGGCACAAAACACTGATAACGGTGGGCGTGGTGCTCTTCGCCGTTACCGGCTTCATGCAGTGGTTTCTGAAAGACACCCTGCCCCGTGACGCCTTCTTCCCTTTCGTCATGGTGCATGACATTCTCTTCTTCTCGGCGATAGTGATCCTACTCCTACACGTCTACCACGAGTTCGACTGGTGGCTGTGGAAGAAGCGCCGCTGTGGCAGTTGTCCAGCCCCCCTATGCGCCCGGGTGTGCCCGTCCAACGGCATATCCGCTGGCAAGGACGGTTCGGTGACGCGAGATGACGCGTGCAATAGCTGCCGCCTCTGCATGAGCATATGCCGGAGGAAACTCTACTACGTCAAATCGCCGGAACAGATGGACGTTCCGAAAGCAAGACGGCTTGACCGCTGAGGAAGACGCAAGGCAGCGACGGGTTGAAGAGACCCAACTTCGTGGTGAGAACGAGGTACCGCAGCCATCACCAACCCGATACATGTGACCGGAAAGGGCACTCATTTGCTGACCTAGCGTCGGCCAGCGTACAATTTCTAGTCAGGAGCACCCTGGCCCGCGAAGGTCAGAGCAATCTCGCAGAGAGAGGATTCATGCTTAGGGGCAGAGACCGGGACAAAGCTATTATCGAAAGGCTCGACGGCTGGGGCAGTTCAAATCCTCAGTGGCCTCGCAGCATCGAGTTGGGAATCCGGCTGCTGCGTCTGAGCATCGAGGCGCAGCCACGCATCGGGACACCGAAACCGCACCTTACGCGAGATGCTGTCTCCGCCCTGCTGATGCAGGGAAAGTCAATCCTGGCGTTTGATGACCTGAAGCCGGATTGGTCACTATTGGAGGGACTCTTCCGGGCCGCGATTCGGATACTGGTCGTGGAACTGCCGGGGAGTGACGAGAACAGCCAACGGCTGAACCAACTGGCCGCCAATACGCCTCTTCTCCGCCAAGTGGCTAGGGACTACTACAGTGACACTCCCCTCTCGGCCACGGCCACGGAGCACTGCATTGACACGCTGCTGATGGAGGCATGCATCAGTGCGGCGATGGCGCCTTTCCTGGCAGCTCACTCTGATTTGCTGTCGGAGCTGGTGGCCCAGGAGCTGTGGCGGCGCAAGGGCTGTCCCCTATGCTCCGGCGCGGCGGATTTTGCCTTCCTGGAAAAGGAGCAGGGAGCCCGATGGCTGATTTGCTCGCGTTGCAGCATGGAGTGGTTGTTCCAGCGCATACAGTGCCCCTATTGCGGAACGCAGAAACACGAATCGCTGGCCTACCGCACCAACAGCCAGGGTCTGTACCGGCTGTACACCTGTGAGGAATGCCATGGCTACATCAAGGCCATTGACCTTCGCAAGGCGGGCGCCGATGTCCTGTTGCCTCTGGAAAGGATCCTGACGGTGGATCTGGACAGGCAGGCCCAGGAGGCCAACTACACACCAGGACACCAGAGCCGTCTCTGAAACCCTGCGCCAGACTGAGGGCCACTCCCCCGACTAGGCAGTCGACCATTCCTGCCCATCTCTTGGCAAGACAGGGGGGTGACAGAGACGACCCTCGTAGGTCTTTGGCACAGGGATCAGGCACTTCTACACAGGTCACGCTCAAATGGATTTGCAGACGAAGTTCAGCGTGTGGTACGATTTTTATAGGATCTTTATATTAGGCACACCGAAACGTTTGGTGTGTGCTCAAAGTGGTGGTGGTGATGTGGC
>DAIQQD010000019.1:0-1863 GCA_036787015.1 Chloroflexota bacterium | reverse complement strand
GGGTTCACTCTGCCCCAAGGGTCAGGCCATGTATCAGATCCACGAGGCAGACGGTGAGATCAACGACCAGAGGGTCACGAAGCCCATGTACCGGGCTCCGGGTAAGGCCGAGTGGGAAGAAAAAGACTGGGACTGGATGCTCGACACGATCGCCCGCCGGGTGAAGGACACCCGGGACGCCAAACTCGTTGAAACCGATGGCGGCAAGGTAGTCAACCGGAATGAAGGAATGGGCTCCTTCGGCGGCGGCGAGCTGGACAACGAAGAATGCTACCTGCTGGCGAAGATGAGCCGAGCGTTAGGCGTGGTGTATCTCGAACACTGCGCCCGGCTCTGACATTCCTCTACTGTTGCGGCTCTGGCAGAGTCGTTCGGAAGAGGAGCAATGACCAACCACTGGATCGACATCAGGAACGCGGACTGCGTCCTGATCATCGGTTCCAACGCGGCGGAGAACCATCCCATATGCATGAAGTACGTCCTCGATGCGCAGGGCCGCGGCGCCAAGGTTATCCACGTTGACCCGCGCTACAGCCGTACCTCGTCCAAGGCCGACGTATTCGTCCGCATCCGGACGGGCACCGACATCGCCTTCATGGGCGGCATGATCCTCCACATTCTCAATGACATGAGGCTCAACCCTGGGAACTACAACCTCGAATACGTGCAGCACTACACCAACGCGGCCTACATCGTCAATGATGGTGTGAAGCTGCCCGGCGATACAGACCAGAATGGGCTCTTCAGCGGCTGGGCCGATGGCAAGTACGACACGGCCACCTGGAAGTATGCGAACACCGCCGCAGCCACGGCGGAAGCCAAGCTCCTGACACCCAACTGGGAGGGATGGACAAACAGGGCATCCGACGAGAATACGGCTTGGGGAGAGCTGAACAACAACTGCGTCCTGAAGCTGCTCTGGAGAAACTACAAGCGCTATGACAAAGCCACCGTCTCCAAGATAACCGGCATACCTGTGGACAAGCTGGAGGTGGTCTACGCCGAATACGCTAAGACCGGCGCCAAGGGCAAGGCGGGCACCATCATGTACGCCATGGGCGCGACGCAGCATACCTACGGCAGCCAGAATATCAGGGCTTACTCCTTGGTGCAGTTGCTCCTGGGCAATATGGGTGTGGCTGGTGGTGGCATCAACGCCCTCCGCGGCACCTCCAACGTGCAGGGATCAACGGACCAGGCTCTGCTGGAGCAGTACCTGCCCGGATATATCAAGACACCAACCGACGTCAACATTGTCGACCCTGACCCATTGAAGACTCATACACATCAAACCCTGGCAGAATACCTCGCTGACATCACACCCAAAGCCACGAATCCCCCCAGTGAACTTGGTGGGGACAATCCGGTGAACTGGTGGAAGAACACGCCGAAGTACGTTCATAGCTTGCTCAAGGCCTGGTGGCCCGATGTAGATCCGGCCGTCAGCTACAAGTACCTCCCCAAGAAGAAGGCCAGCGGGGTCAACTACACCCACATGGGCCTGATCCAGGCCATCGGGGAAGGCAAGATCGAAGGGCTCTGGATCTGGGGGCAGAACCCGGCCGCCGGCGGGCCGACATCACTGGGCGCGCGGGACGCCCTGAAGAAACTCAAGTGGATGGTGGCCAGTGACATCTGGTTCAATGAGACCCACACGTTCTGGAAGAGACCTAGCACTGATGCTATTGAGGTAAACCCCGGGGATATCCAGACCGAGGTCTTCCTGTTGCCAGCCGCCGGTTCCTTCGAAAAAGAGGGCAGCGTATCCAACAGCGGCCGCTGGGTGCAGTGGCGCTACAAAGCGGTGGAACCGCCCGGGGAGGCGATACCCGACCTGGACATGATGATCCGGCTCTTCAAGAG
>DAIQQD010000159.1:0-5111 GCA_036787015.1 Chloroflexota bacterium | reverse complement strand
GCCCTACGCCCATGAGCGAGGAGGTCAAAAGCTTAGCGTGTGTCAGGTAGTCACGAATGTCGATCAGTCTTCTGAGCGACTCCCTCTCGTAGCTGTCAACCAGACTAGTGTCTACATCGCCAGCGTCTGTGGGCTTGACAAAGTCGGCGAGATACTTGATTCGCTCAATCAGATCGCCTGTTCTTGCTTTGCGTGTGTACTCCTCCAACTGACTCAAAGGATACTGATCTGTGATACTTCCTCTTGACGCGAATTGGATAGTCGCAAAATTCTGGAAAAGGAGATTGTCCAGATGCATATGGATGAAGATGAACGCTAGCAGGTACGGAACCTCACTCTCGTGCGGACACTGCCTGATGCACTCTGCGGCTAGTTTCTTAAACGAGTATGGCAACGTAACCCCGGGCCACTGGATGCTGATTCGGTCGAACCATGACTGCTGGTTGGGCATTGCTACCTCCCTATTCCCTAGATGGTGGTCTGTCTTGAACCGACAGGTGGGCGTGCCGGTATCCTTCCGGACGCTCCGACCAAAGAACGCCAGAAATCCACATCCCTCTATCCCAGCAACTCCCTCAGCTTCTTGGCGTTCCTGATGGCAAAGGCGTGCGAGTCGTTGTTGAAGTAGACGTAGACTGCGGACAGGCGTTTGCCGAGCTTGGCGATCTTCTTGGCCCATGATTGAAGCTCCTCATCGTTGTAGCAACTGTCGTAAAGGCCAAAGCTGCCGTGGAACCGGACGTAGGCGAAGTCGGCGGTGGCGACCAGAGGCGTCGTCGTGCCGGGCAGGTCGCAGACGCAGAAGCCGGCGTTGTGCTTCCTGAGCAGAGCGTAGACGTCCGCGTCGAACCAGGACTCGTTCCGGAACTCGAAGACATGGTGCAGGTCGCAGGGCAGCAGCTTCAGGAAAGCATCCAGCACGGCATCGTTGCGTTTCATGCCCGGCGGCAACTGATAGTGCAGGGGGCCGAGCTTGTCTCCCAGCAGGCGCACCCTCGAAATGAACGTCTGCAGCGGCTCGTCGACGTCCCGCAGCTTCTTCATGTGGGTGATGTATCGGCTGACCTTCACCGCGTAGACAAAACCCTCCGGTGCCTTGTCCCTCCAGGTGCCGAAGGCCTTCTCGCTGGGCAAGTGATAGAAGCTGCTGTTCAGTTCGACGGTGGAGAAGTGCTCGGCATAGTGCAAGAACCACTTGGTCTTCGCAAGTTCCGGCGGGTAGAACTTGCCGCGCCAGTGATCGTACATCCAGCCTGAGGTTCCAACTAGTAGCTTCATTCAACCCCCGGGTAGGAGGAGTCCCGCACCTCCGCCGCATTTTGACGTATGCGATCGGTAGAGGTTATACTACCACAACGAGAACACTTTCAGATGCAGCAGTTGAGTTCCAGACTAGTTGATTGGCTGAAGGACAAGGCCAGAGAAGCAGGCGCCAAGGGGGTGGTGGTGGGCATGAGTGGCGGCATCGATTCGTCCGTGGTGTCCGTTCTCTGCAAGCGGGCTTTCCCCGATGGGGCGTTGGGCCTGCTGATTCCCTGCCACAGCATCGCTGAAGACATGGAGCATGCTCGCCTGGTGGCCGGCAAGTTCGGCATCCCCACTGAAACGGTGAGCATCGATGCGGTGTACGATGCCCTCGTCTCTGTCTTGCCCAACGACGGCAATCCGGGTAGGAAGCTGGCTGAGGCCAACCTTAAACCCAGGCTGAGAATGGCCACTATCTACTACTTTGCCAATCGCCTTGGGTATCTGGTGGTGGGTTCCAGCAATCGCTGCGAGGTGAGTGTCGGCTACTTCAGCAAGTACGGCGATGGCGGCGTGGACATTATGCCCCTGGGAAACCTGGTGAAGTCGCAGGTGCGGGATCTGGCGCGGCACCTTGGTGTTCCCCAAGTTATCATCGACAAGCCACCGTCCGCCGGACTGTGGGCAGGCCAGACTGACGAGCAGGAGATGGGCCTGACCTATGAGCAGCTCGATGCGTACTTCACCACCGGCAAGGCTCCTGATGCTGTGAGGCGGAGGATCGAAGAGAGGATAGCCCGGAATGCCCACAAGCGCGCGGTGCCGCCGATCCCGCCATTGTAGCCTTGTTCTGCTACAGACCCTGTGTTATCATGCCGCTGAAGAAAGAAGGAAGGAATCACGATGATTGAAAAAGAAAAGGCCCTGGATATGGCCATCGAGCAGATCGAGAAGCAGTTCGGCAAGGGCGCTGTCATGAGGCTGGGCGAATCCACGACTATGCTGACTGTGGATGTTATCTCGACCGGATCCCTCTCTCTTGACCTCGCTCTGGGCATAGGAGGAATTCCGCGGGGCCGGATCACGGAGATCTTCGGCCCGGAGTCTTCAGGAAAATCGACTCTGGCCTATCATATCGTGGCCCAGGCTCAAGCTGCGGGCGGGACAGCGGCCTACATAGACGTGGAGCACACGTTTGATCCTCTGTATGCTGGCCGCTGTGGGGTCAAGATCGCCGATATCCTGGTATCACAGCCGGATGCGGCGGAGCAGGCTCTGGAGATAACCGAGGCGTTGGTCAGAAGCGGTGCCATTGACGTCATCGTGCTTGATACCGTTGCAGCCCTGGTGCCGAGAGCCGAGATTGAGGGCGACATGGGTGACGCCCAGGTTGGTCTCCAGGCGCGACTGATGTCGCAGGCTCTGCGAAAGCTGACCGCCGCCATAAGCAAGTCAAACACGGCAGCCATATTCATTAACCAACTGCGGGAAAAGGTGGGTGTCTTCTTTGGGAACCCTGAAGTCACCCCGGGCGGCCGGGCCCTCAAGTTCTACAGCTCGGTGAGGATTGAACTGAGGCGGAAGGACTCCATCAAAATCGGAACGGATGTGGTCGGCAATCGAGTGAAGGCGAAAGTGGTGAAGAACAAAGTGGCTCCTCCGTTCCGGACGGCAGAGTTCGATATCATGTTCACTCATGGCATAAGCAGGGAAGGCGACATCGTTGATCTGGGAGTAGGCATGGGGATCATAAAGAAGACCGGCGCCTTCTTCTCCTTCAGCGACACGCGTTTGGGCCAGGGGCGAGAGAACACCAAGGCTTTTCTCAAGGAACATGGGGACATTGCAGAGCAGATAGAGAACCAGATCAGGGCGAAGGGCATGTCTGTGAGTGGCCTGCCGTCTACGGGAGATGACGAGGGTACTGAGGCGTAATGACTCCGAAGCCGGCTTCCCAACAGCAGTCGCCTCTGGACGCGGCCTACCGCTACTTGGCCTATCGGCCGCGCAGCGAGTTCGAAATGAGAGTCTGGCTGGGCAGGAAAGGTTATGACAGCCGGACGATAGAGAGCACGCTGTTGACATTGAAGGGGAAGGGACTGCTGGATGATTTGGCTTTCGCCCGTTTTTGGAGGGAGAGCCGTGAGTCTTCCAGCCCGCGCAGTCGCGCCGCGCTGCGGAGAGAGCTGGGGCAGAAAGGCATCGATCCGGACGTGGTGGCCGAGGCGCTGGATGGAGTGGATGAAGGAGCCGCCGCGTACCGGGCGGCGCAGAAGAAGGCAGCCAGACTAGCAACTCTTGATCATGATGACTTCCGCACTAAGCTGAGCGGGGCCTTGAGACGGCGCGGTTTCAGCTATGAAGTGACTGAACACACAGTGAATCGGCTGTGGCAGGAGAGTGTCAAGAATGCCTAGAGACCGCCGAAGAGGAAGAAGACACCATCATGGGGCTTCCAGGCCAAGCCCTGTCAGCCAGCAGCCCGGCCAGTCTGCCGCACCGTCGAAACCGGTGTCCACTGAGAGGGTAGCTCCTTTGGCTAAGGCCTCAACCCCCGTGAAGCAACCTGTGCTGGCCAATCCACATCTCGGCAAGGACCTGCGCAATATCGGCATAGTGACCGTGGTGCTCGTGGTCCTCTTGATTGTTCTTTCCATAGTGCTCTGACAGGTTCGGCGCGTCGGTCATCAGGTCTCGCGTCGCCGACCATCGCTGGCTGAATCCTTGGATGGCGCTACAGGTGAAAGACTCCCAGAACGAGGATCCCGCGTGAAGATAGAGGTGACTCTGAACGGGGCCAAGGTCGCGGGCCGTCCCGGCATGACCATCCTGGAGCTGGCGCGAGAGAATCACGTAGACATCCCCACGCTCTGTTATCATCCCGACTTGACTGCCATCGGCGTTTGCCGGATCTGCGTGGTGGAGGTGGAAGGATCGAGAACGCTGTTGCCATCATGCCAGACGCGGATTGCGCCGGGGATGATCATCCGGACTCATTCGCCCAAGGTCGTTGAAATCCGGAAGACACTGGTGGAGCTTATGCTGGCCAGCCATCCTGATGTCTGCCTGGTTTGTGACAAAGGCAACCACTGCGAACTCCGCAAGGTGGCCGGTGACCTGGGGATCACTATGCCCCGGTTCAGAATGAAGCGGCACTATTACCCGACAGAGGACGCTGGCCCACACGTTGTTCGCGATCTCACAAAGTGCATCCTGTGCCGCAGATGCGTCCGGGCCTGTCACGAGATCAAGAAGGCGGACATCCTGGCCGTGGGCTATCAGGCCTTCGGCTCCAAGATGGTGGCTGGTCGCGACGAACCGCTCGACGCCCCGGTTTGTCAGTCTTGTGATGTTTGCATATCCGTATGCCCGGTGGGGGCGCTGGCGAAACGGGAGAGCAGCGCTCAGGGCAGGCAAAGCTGCGTCGCCCGTGGTGGTGGTGTGCAGAGGGGCGAAGCCCCTTTGCCGGGAGTCTGAGGGTGTCCCTCAGATTCCTCTATTGTCCCCCAAGAGTAGGGGATACAGGGGGTTGAAAGCTCTCTATGACATCAGGTACCAGCGATGCTCGAATGGAGAAGAACTTGCTGGTTGTGCTGGAGCGCACCCGCAACGTCTACGGCTATATTCCGGACGACGCCGTGATGGATTTGGCGGATCAACTGGGTATTCCGGTGGTCGAGGTCTACGCTGCGGCGACCTTCTACCGCGCTCTGCCGCTCAAGCCCATGGGGAAACACACCATCAAGGTGTGCAAGAGCGTGCCCTGCTATCTCAAGCATAACCAGCCAATCATAGAGGCCGTGGAGAGGGAACTGGGTATCGCGCCTGGACAGACCAGCCATGATGGCCTGTTCTCGCTGGAGTTG
>DAIQQD010000158.1:2356-5142 GCA_036787015.1 Chloroflexota bacterium | reverse complement strand
TCCAGCTCGATCCTCACCGTCCGGTTCGGATCGGCCTTGGGGTCCTTCTCCATGGACAGGTGTTCCAGGAGCGCTTCCTGGGCCCGCGCCAGGGACTCAAGTGTCATTCGCTGGTCCGGGCTCCGCGCCAAGTGCTCTTCCGGCGTGAAGCCCAGGATTCTCTCTACCGAAGGGCTGACGTAGGTGTCGTTGAAATCGAGGTCGGTGGTGTAGATGACGTCATTGGTTCTCTCGGTCAGGAAGCGGTACTTCTCCTCCGATTCCTGGAGCGTCTGTTCGGCCTGTTTCCGGCGGGTGATGTCCAGCAGGGAGACCAGCAATGCCGGCTTGCCCTGGTACTCGCTCTGGACGGCCATACCGCTGATCCAGAGCCACCGGCCATCCTTGGTGCGAACCTGCAATTCGGCAATCTCTTGCCAGGTGTTGTCCGTGACCGCCTGGGCCATCTTTGTGGAGACCCAACCGACGTCCTCCGGACGGAGATACTTCATCGAGTCTTCGCCGATGAGGTCGTCGGCCGAGGCAAAACCGAACATACTGGCGGTGGCCTCGTTGGCCAGCACCACGAGGCCGGTCTCCATACTGATAACCTCCATGGCGGTCTGTGTGCTCTCGAAGAGACGTTTGTATTTGGCCTCACTTTGCTTGAGAGAATCTCGTGCCTTCTTGGCCTCCGTGATGTCCATACCGAAAGACAGCGTGCCGACAACCTTGCCATCAATGACGAGTGTGCTGTTCTTCCACGAGATGATGCGTTCCTCGGCCGACTTCGTCAGTATAGGATTCTCAAAGATGTCGACTATAGCACCAGAGGCCTTCAGTTTGGTGAATTCCTCCCATACGTTCGGGTACCGTTCCTTCGGAACAATCAGCTCGAACCAGTTCTTCCCCATGACCTCACTCTGCTGGTAGCCCGTGACCTTCTCGCCCGCCTCGTTGAGAAGCGTGACCTTCCCTTCGGTATCGAGCATGACAACCAGGACATTGGCGGTCCTGATAACGTTTTCGGCGTATTCCTTCGCCTCACGCAGTGCTTCTCCGGCGAGCTTGCGCTCGGTGATGTCACTCATTATCCCCAGCGTAGATAGCCGTCCCTCCCATTCGAACAGGGCGGCATTTATCTCAGCCCACTTCGTGTTGCCGGCTTTGTCCAGGAACCTGAATTGGTGTGTGGTGGGGACTTCCTCGCCCTTCTGCCTCCTGATGTAGTAATCCGCTAACATCTGCCGGTCATCAGGATGTACGAAGTCCGAGAAAGGCTTGAGAAGCACCTCCTCAGCGGCATACCCGGTGGCCGCTGAGAACTTCGGGTTAGTGAACTTGACCAGTCCATCTTGGATTACGGTGACGGCCTCGTTGGCGTTCTCTACTATCGTGCGGTTTCTCTCTTCTGATGACTGCAGCGCATCTTCTGTGCGCTTCCGTCCAGTGATATCGGCAATGTTGCCCAGCACCCGGACGATCCGGTCACCTTCACGAACTGCCTTGGCGGAGGTACGCACCCACCGCTGCTTTCCGGTGAAGGTCACAAACGGGAGCTCCAGGTCATAGGGAACACCTTCCTCGAGGCATTTCTGGAATGCCCGGGCAACCGTCTGCCTCTCCGGGGGCGGGTAGCACTTCAGACTCTCAGCGATATGGTCGATGGTGGGGATCTTCGGGATCTCGTGAATGCGATACGTCTCGTCCGTCCAGTGAGCCTCTTTGCGTTCGACGTCGTATTCCCATCCGCCGATACTGGCCAGTTCCTGTGTGTCTCTCAGCAGGGCTTCGCTTCGTTTCAGCGCCTCTTCTGCAGTCTTCCGGTCGGTGATGTCACGGAAGTTGGCCACGAGGCCATTCACCTTCGGGTCGTGAAGCATGTTGGTCACCGTGGCTTCGAGGGTGTGCCAGGAACGGTCCTTGTGCTGGTAGCGGACGGAGACGCCCTCAACCGTCGCGCCGGGTTGCGTCAAGATCCGTTGCAGAAGAGCTGCCAGCGCCGGCATGTCATCCGGATGGATGAGCAATTCGCCCAATGGCTTGTTGAGCCACTCGTCATGTCCGAAGCCGGTCACCCGTTCCAGCGAGGGGCTCTGGTAGGTTATCTTGCCGCTGGCATCCAGGACTATGACCACATCCGTGGCCTTCTCTATGAGGGTGCGGAACCTCTCCTCGCTGGCTTTCAGGGTCTCTTCGGCGGCCCGGAGCGCAGCGTCTTTGGCCTTCTCTGAGGTTAGGTCTCTCAAGGTAGACAAGATGGCCGTCCGGCCCTCATAGTCGACCTTTGTGGCGGTGGCCGAAATCCATCTCTCTTTCTTGTCAGTGGTGAGCACTCTGAGCTCAGCGGGGTTTGTAGCCTTGCCCTCGAGATTCTGGGCGATCAGGCGGGCGACTCCGTCCCTGTCCTCCTCGGGGATGTAGCTCAAGGGATTCTCTCCGACAGCCTCCCTCGGTGACGCAAAGCCGAACATATCGGCAGCGGCCTTGTTGGCCAACACTATCTGGAAGCTTGAAACGTCGAGCACCACGGCGCCGTCGAGCATGCCGTCGAAGAGGCTCTGATACTGGTGCTCAGCTTCCTTGAGAGCGGCATCCGTGGCTTTCTCTGAGGTGATCTCTCTTATGGCGGTGAGGCTGGCCTTCTTGCCTTCGTGTTCAATGAGGGTACTAGTGGCTGAAACCCATATCGCTCGCCCGTCCTTGGTTCTCATTCTGATCTCAGCCGGAGGCGGGCGGTCTACTTGGAGACCCTGGGCCATCAGGAGGGCAACAGGCTGCCGGTCTTCCTCGGCAACGTAGTCCAG
>DAIQQD010000158.1:0-2256 GCA_036787015.1 Chloroflexota bacterium | reverse complement strand
GACACCGCTCTGCATATCTGGGCATAGACACCATCTAGCTGCGGGACTTGCTGCCCGCGACATAGCAATGTCACGCCGAGCGCAGATACATTATACGGTGAATGTCAAACGAGACTGTCTCGTCATAGGGGGAATCCCTCCGGCCCCGCTCTGGCTGGGACTGCTCCGGGTTCTGTAGTAAATGAGAGGACAGCAGCCGGATGCTGCCGGAGACTCATCTCCGTGATGACCTCAGGAGGAAGCAGTTGGCATTTGCGGAAAGGATTGGCTGCTTGCCGGACTTGACGGTGGGCCTTATACTTCCATACTTGAATACGTTAAGCGTGGTATATTAGAAGCGAAGAGGAGTACTGTGAACTGTCCGGCCTGCAAGGGCATCGTGGCAATAGTGGAGTACGAGCGCATAGAGCTCGACTACTGCACCAACTGCTCAGGCGTCTGGTTCGATGCCGGAGAGCTGGAGCTGCTGGCGGAACGCCTGTCACTGGATGGTGAGGCTTTCTCTTTGCAGGATGTCATGACTTTGCCCGAGGCCAAGGTGTCAGAGAAGCCCAGGCGCTGTCCCATATGCGGGAAGAAGATGAGGAAGGTTCACGCGGGTGAGGAACCCAGAGTGATCATCGACGTCTGTCCCAGACAAGATGGTGTTTGGTTCGACAGCGGGGAAGTAAGCCAGTTGCTGGGCCAACTCAAGAGCAAGGGGCCGGCGGTGGGCAGACAGGGACGGATGATCAGCTTCCTAGGGGAAGCCTTCAGAGCGAAGCAATAGATACGCAGTTAGGAGGTGTCTATGGGTATCGGCATCATTGTAGCTATCATCGTGGCGGTCGTCGTCGTGCTGCTTGTGGTGTGGCTGTTCGCCATCTACAACGGGCTGGTGAGGCTGCGCAACCAGACCAAGAACGCCTGGGCTCAGATCGATGTCCAGCTCAAGAGACGGCATGACCTGATCCCGAACCTGGTGGAGACGGTCAAGGGCTACGCTGCGCACGAGCGGCAGACGCTGGAGGCCGTCACTCAGGCCCGCAACATCGCTCAGGGCGCTGTGGGCAAAGGCGTCGGCGAGCAAGCCAAGGCAGAGGGGGAGCTGAGTGGCGCTCTCTCCAGACTTCTGGCTGTGGTCGAGAGGTACCCTGATTTGAAGGCCAACCAGAACTTCCTGGCTCTTCAGGAAGAGCTGAGCTCCACGGAGAACAAGATCAGCTTCTCCCGCCAGTTCTACAACGACTCCGTTCTGAAGTACAACAACAAGATCCAGATGGTTCCGTCGAATATTGTGGCGAGCATGTTCGGCTTCAAGACCGGCGAGTTCTTTGAGGTAGCGGTACCCGGTGAGAGAGAGGCTCCGAAGGTAAGCTTCAAGTAGACTAGAACAGCCCAGGTATGTGGGAACAGATACGCTCTAACCAAATAAAGTCCATGATGCTGGTGGTGGCACTGGGATTGCTGCTGCTGGTGCTGGGCTATATGCTTGGCTGGGGCTTTGCGGACAACGGCATAGCCGGCCTGATCATAGCCCTCGTCATCTGGTTCTTCATGAACCTCTTTGCCTACTTCCAGGGAGGCAGCATGGTGCTGGCCATATCCGGCGCCAGGAAGATAGGGCCGGATGATCACCCCCGCCTCTGGAATGTGGTGGAGGAGATGAAGATCGCCTCGGGACTGGAGAAGATGCCGGATGTCTATATCATCGACGACCCGGCGTTGAATGCCTTCGCCACCGGGCGGGACCCCAACCATGCTGCGGTGGCCGTCACCTCCGGGCTGCTCCAGAAGATGAACCGGGACGAACTGCAGGGCGTGGTGGCCCACGAGATATCCCACATCAAGAACCGCGATGTGCTGCTGATGACGATGTGCAGCGTAACCCTGGGCGCCATCGTCCTCCTGGCTTGGTATGGAACCCGGATCATGATCTTCAGCGGGGGTGGCCGGGGAAGGCGGGGAGGAGGCGGGGGCTACGCCGGCCTGATCATCATCGTCGTGGCCATAGTACTCGCGATCCTGGCGCCTATACTGGCACAGCTCATCTACTACGCCGTCTCCCGAAAAAGGGAGTACCTGGCGGATGCTTCCGGGGCGCTGTATACCAGATACCCCGATGGGTTGGCCTCAGCACTGGAGAAGATCTCCGGTTCAACTGTTCAGCTGAAATCGGCCAACCAGGCATTTGCGCCGATGTACACGGCCAACCCGTTCCGCAAGGAAGGCAGAGCGGCTGAAGACCTGACGAGCACGCACCCACCCACTAGCGAG
>DAIQQD010000157.1:0-5223 GCA_036787015.1 Chloroflexota bacterium | reverse complement strand
GGTGGATCGGCTTCGTACAACATCGGTCTTGGGCGCCAACGTGACGATTCCCTGCAAGGAGAAGATCATACCTTTGCTGGACGAACTGAGCGATACGGCGGTGCGGATCGGTGCAGTGAACACGGTGGTCAACAGAAGCGGTAGACTGATGGGCTTCAATACGGATGTGGAAGGGTTCATCACGTCACTGCGTGAGGATGCGGACTACCCGTTGCGCAACAGGAAGGTGGTGGTCCTGGGAGCTGGGGGCGTGGCCCGGGCAGTGGTGTTTGCGCTGCTCAATGAAGAAGTGACATCGGTGACTGTGTTCAACCGGTCTCTGGAGAGAGGGAGAGGGTTGGTGAGATCGTTCGCCAGGTCAGCCGGGAGGATTCCATTGGCGGCTCCGCCCTGGACCGACCTGGAGACGAGCGTGGCACTCCAGGACTGTGATCTGCTGGTGAATTGCACGTCCGTCGGCATGAGATATGGAGCGACAGAGTTGGACACCTTGTTGAGTGCTGACTGCATTCCGAAGGATGCCCTGGTCTATGACCTGGTGTATAATCCTGAAGAGACGCCGTTCTTGAAAGAAGCCAAGAAGGCCGGAGCTGAGACTCTGGGAGGGCTGTCCATGCTGGTTTGTCAAGGGGCAGCCTCCTTTGAGTTGTGGACGGGCAAGAAGGCCCCGGTGGACATAATGATGCAGAGTGCCAGAGAGGCGTTGTTGCGGGAAAGCTAGCATGGGTGGGAAATCGAAGCTGGTCTCTGTCTACAGCGGCAACTATCTCCAGGCGCAAATCGTCAAGGGGCGTTTGGAGAGTGAGGGGGTTCCGTCCCTGTTGAGATACGAAGGCGCCGGGCTGGTCTATGGGGTGACCGTCGACGGTTTGGGTGAGGCCAGGGTGATGGTGCCGGAGGCCTTGGCCGAGGAGGCGAAGGCCATAGTGGCGGATCAGGAATACGGCGAACCTGAGGATATGACCGAAGATGAACCGACGGAGCAGGGATAGCATGTTGCGATTCTTGACAGCGGGTGAGTCTCATGGGAAGGCGCTCACGGCTATTGTCGAGGGTATGCCGGCCGGGTTGCGGCTGGACGAGGAATTCGTGGCACGTGATCTGAAGAGACGACAGGCCGGTTATGGACGCAGTTCAAGGCAGATGATGGAACATGATCGGGCTGAGATACTCTCCGGCGTCCGCCTTGGCCTTACCATGGGCAGCCCGATAACGCTGGTGATCTGGAACCGGGATTGGGAGAACTGGAAGACGGCGATGTCCGCGTCTCCGGTGGAAGGCGACACGAAGCGGATAACACGCCCCCGCCCGGGGCATGCCGACCTGGCCGGTGTGACGAAGTACGGCCTTGATGACGTCCGCCCCATTCTGGAGCGCGCCAGTGCCAGGGAGACTGCGGCCAGAGTGGCGGCAGGCGCTGTGGCGCGCCGGTTTCTGGAGGAGTTCGGCGTTGAGATTCACAGTCATACGCTGGCCATTGGGGGGGAGTGGGCGAAGGCGGCTCATCCCGTCGACTGGCAGCAGGTGGAGAGTTCGCTGGTTCGATGTGCCGATCCGGCGGCGGAGAAGGCCATGATAGGGGCGATCGATGAAGCCGTGGGGTCCGGGGATACGGTGGGTGGAGTAAGCGAGGTCGTGGCCTTTGGCGTGCCGGTCGGATTGGGGAGCCACGTTCAATGGGATAGGCGCCTCGATGGCAGGATCGCGCAAGCGATGATGAGTATCCAGTCGGTCAAGGGAGTGGAGATCGGGGACGCATTCAAGGTAGTGAATGAGCGAGGCTCTCAGGTGCATGATGGCGTTGAGATGGGTGGCAAGTGTCGCTATCCCTGGCGGCGGACGAGCAACCGTGCCGGTGGCCTCGAGGGCGGGATGAGCAATGGCGAGCCGATTGTCCTGAGATTGGCGGTCAAACCTATTCCCACTCTAGCCAAGCCGCTACCTTCGGTGGACCTTGCCACGGGTGAGAGTGTGCAGGCCCATTTCGAGCGGAGCGACGTCTGCGTGGTTCCGGCAGTGGGCGTCATCGGTGAAGGCATGCTGTCCATGGTGCTGGCGGACGCCATGGTGGAGAAGTTTGGCGGAGACAGCATGGCGGAGACGCGGCGGAATTTCGACGGCTACCTCAACTCGATCGGGGGATCGCGTTGAGCTCTCTCGGTTTTCACTGCCATGCGCTGGACCATTTCGAGGACGTTATTGTGTCCAACGGCCTGCAGCGCGGCGAGTTCTACAACTTCTTTCCTGATAACATCGCGGACCTGACGCGGCGGATCGAGCGGCATAGCCTGGCGGCGAGCATTCACGCGCCACTGGTCAGGATTCCGTGGTATCCCTCGCCTCCCACGCTCTCGTTCCTGTGTGACGTCGATGAGCAGAAGAGGCATCTGAGCCTGGCGATGGTCGAGGAGACCATGAAGGCCGCGGAGGCTTTCGGGGCCGAGTATGTTGTGGTGCACTTTCCAGTGACGCCGACGACGGGCGTAAATGGGCTGAGCCATGATCAGCAAAGGGCTATCGCGTGGGACAGCGCACAGCACCTGGCGGACTACAGCCAGCGACACCGCGTGCCGATTCACATGGAGGGGTTTGGCCCGAGCCCGTTCCTGACAGTGGGTTTCGTAAATCAAGTGGTGCGCAGTTTTCCCTGTCTGCGCTACTGCTTTGACACCGGGCACATGCACATAGCCTCTCAACGTGATGGGTTCGATCTGTACGAGTTTGCGCGTCAACTGGCCCCAAACATCGGCTCCGTTCATGTGTGGAATAACCGCAACATCCAGGACTACTTCAGCTTCGGCCATATCCCGGTTCACCCTGTCCAGAAGCCCGAGGACGGGTGGGTGGACATCGGTCGAATCCTCCGCATCATTGTCCCCAGCAATCCCGGCTGCCGCATCATCCTCGAGAGCGGCAATCGCTATCCTCAGTCGCTGGGTGCGCACGATTTCCGAGATGGTGTTCAGTGGGTAAGAGAGCTGACAGCCCCGTTATTCTGATCGGCTTCTCCGGCACGGGGAAATCGATGGTGGCCCGGGGGGTGGCGAGGAGCCTCGGCTGGGAGGCGATTGACACCGACGACGAAGTCGTCAGGCTAGCTGGGAAGAGCATCCCGGATATCTTCAGCCAGGACGGTGAGCCGCACTTCCGGAAGCTGGAACGTCAGGCTCTGTTGGAAGCCTGCGGGAAGACCAAGGTAGTCATCGCCACCGGCGGCGGGGCCATTCTTGAGCCGAACAACCGTGTGCTGATGAGGAGGTCAGGGGTAGTGGTCTGCCTGGAGGCGAATCCCGGAACTATCTACCAGCGGTTGCCCAAGGAAGAGGAGAGTCGCACCGCGGTACGTCCTCTGCTGGCGATGGCGGATCCGATGGAGCGAATTGTGGAGCTGAAGCAATCGCGGCAGGCCTACTACGCCATGGCGGACTGGACGGTGCAGACCGACCACCTGACTCTGCCGGAAGTATGCCAGGAAGTCATCCGGGGCAGGCACTTCTGGCTGCGGTCTCATCAAGCTGGCGATGTACCGAGCTATGACAAGGATCACGTCTGCGACGTGGTGACAGCCACGGAACAATACCCCATCTTCGTGGGGTGGGGTCTGCTGCGGAGCCTGGGCCAGCGTGCAAAGGAGGCTGGGCTGAGCGGCAATGCCTATGTTGTGTCCGACGCTTCCGTGTTGTCGCTCTACGGCGAGGCTGTCATGACCAGCCTGCAGGAGTCCGGCTTCGGGGTGCACAACTTTTCGGTGCCGCCCGGAGAGGCGAGCAAGACGGAGGACACCGTCTGTCACATCTACGACTGGCTAGTGGATTGCCGGGTGGAGAGGGGCGACGTGGTGGTGGCACTGGGTGGGGGGGTGATTACCGACATGGCCGGGTTTGTGGCGGCCACTTTCCTGCGCGGGCTTTCCCTGGTTCAGGTGCCCACCAGCCTGATAGCTATGACGGATGCTTCGGTGGGCGGCAAGACGGCAGTCAATCACCCGAAGGCCAAGAATTTGATCGGCTCATTCTACCAGCCTCGCCTGGTGCTGGCCGATGTTCAGGTCTTGACCACGCTGCGGGAGAGAGAGCTGATTTCCGGCTGGGCTGAGGTGATCAAGCATGGGCTGGTTCTGGACCCCGAACTGAGCGCGTTCATGGAGAAGAATGCGAAGAAACTGGTGAAGCTTGATCCGGAGGCAACGACGGAAGCCGTCCGGCGGAGCGTCGCCGTCAAGGCCTGCATTGTGAGCGAGGACGAGAGGGAACAGGGGCGCCGCATTCTGCTGAACTACGGTCATACGATCGGCCACGGGCTGGAGGCGGCGACTGATTATGGGCAGTTCTTGCACGGCGAGGCCGTTTCGGTCGGCATGGCGGGTGCAGCCATGCTCTCCCATGAGATGGGGCTGCTGTCGCCGGAGGTGGCAAAACAGCATCGGGATGTCCTCAGGGTATTCGGCCTGCCGATGTCGTGTTCGGATGTCAAGATGAAGGATGTGCTCAGGGCCATGGAGATGGACAAGAAGGTCAAGGGCAAAGCCGTGCGATGGGTGTTGCTCGAGGGGATCGGCCGGCCGGTGATCCGGCAGGATGTGCCGAGGCAGTTGGTGGTGAAAGTGCTCGAGGAGTTGCTGTCGGATGTGTGATCGGGTGCTCGTGTGACCTTGATGACGAGAGGTGAGCCATGAACGACAACGTTAGAGGCACTACGGTAGTTGCGGTCCGCAAAGGCGACCAGGTAGCTATCGCCGGGGACGGACAGATAACCACGGGTGACGTGGTGTTGAAGCATGGCGCCAAGAAGGTGCGCACTCTCTATCACGATCAGGTGATTGCGGGGTTTGCCGGCTCCGTGGCGGATGCCTTGACCCTGTTTGAGCGGTTCGAAATGGAACTGGACAAGTATGGTGGGCAATTGAGGCGCTCGGCCATAGAGCTGGCCAAGGAGTGGCGCACGGACCGGGTGCTGCGCCGCCTGGAAGCCTGGCTGGTGGTGGCCGACACGAAGGAGATGCTGGTGCTGTCTGGCGAGGGCGATGTGATTGAGCCTGACGAGGATGTGGTGGCCATAGGCTCGGGGGGAGGTTATGCACAGGCGGCGGCGAAGGCCCTGCTGCAGCATTCTGATCTCAGCGCCGTGGAGATAGCGCGCACCAGCATGGAAATCGCGGCCAACATCTGCATCTACACCAACGACCAGATAACGGTGATCAGCTTGGGTGGGGAGAGCGATTGA
>DAIQQD010000018.1:2647-17649 GCA_036787015.1 Chloroflexota bacterium | reverse complement strand
ATGAGCGGAGCGTGGTATGAGGCAGTCAAGTCGAGGTGGGGCTTTGATGCGGCCAACGCGTGCGAGTACGAGGCTTGGGTGAAGGTCGGTGAGCGCGTCAACCCCAGGTTCGCCAAGATCGCCAATATTGAGTTGAAGACTGTGCTCGATTCCCTAAAGGCGACTCAGTTGCCACTGGACAACACCACGGACGATCTGTTCCGGGGCCAGGCCGAGATCATCAATCCCAACCATGTCATTTGGACGATACCCCGGTGCAAGACCCTGGAAGTCTTTGAGAGGAGCTCGCCGGAGAGGATAAAGCCCATGTGCGAGGTGCTGGAGCCGGCCGTGATCGAGAAGTACCTCATCAACCCCAAGATAAAGTTGAAGGCCCTGAAGCTGCCTCCCCGCAAGAGCCAGGACGAAATCGCCTGTCAGTGGGAGATTAAGCTCGAAGAATAGCCCTCAGACGAAGGCAGGGGCGCCGACGGGGAAAACGGAGGGGGAATCGGCGGGGCCAAAATCGGTATGGAAGTGAGTGCGTGGTGACGCGCAAGTAGAGGAAAGGAACACGCAGATGGCTATTCCAGAAGAAGAAGCGGTATCCAAGCTGCCACCAGGGAGAGTGTTCCAGTTGCCCACCGAGCTGGATCATCTCTGGGATGGCGTCGATGACATCGGGCTGGGGCTGAGGTGGCTCAGCGAAGTCAAGAAGGCCGACATGCAGGTCGAGCTGGGCGGGCCCAAATGGGACTACAAGATGGCCTCCGTCTTCTACATTGAGGAAGACCCGGAGAAGGTCAAGGACGGCGAAGTCAAGCTGATCGGGCCGGATGTGAACGAGGTCAAACCCGGCACTTCCCTGCCCGGGCTTTTCACCATCAGGATCTATGGCAAGACGCTGACCCAGGAGCATCAGGGCTATGTCTCCCGGCAGATAGGCACGGCCCTGCAGGGCTTAGAGGGTTTCATGCTGTTCGGCTCGCCGGATGCTCTGTGGATCAGAATCAGCAAGGATGTGGCCAACCGGCTGACCTATGCCAAGATATCCCAGTTCTGCTACGCCACCGCGAGGACGCTTGTTCCGCAGGTGGATGCCGTATCGTTCTTCTGGGCGGTGGGCGCTCCCGAAGTCGGGGGTGTCGAGATGGTCGATCCGCTGCTGAAGTGGGCCAAGGAGAAGCTCAAGATCATCAGCGCCAAAGAGCTATACGATGATGAGGACGTGGACACCTTCTACGGGTGCACCATATGCAAGTCGCTGGCGCCCAACCATGCCTGTGTTCTGACACCGAGTGCGCTTCCCTACTGCGGCATCATCGGCTATGACTCGGCCAAGGTCACCTGCGAGATGGACCCGGAAGGATACGTCTTCCGTATCCCTAAAGGGGAATGCATCGATCCCACCTGCGGTCACTACGCCGGCGTCGACCGGGCCATTTATGAGAGATGCAATCACCTCGTGAAGCGCGTCAACATCTACAGCAGCATCAAGTACCCGACCACCAACTGCGGCTGCTTTGAGGCAGCCTCTTTCTACATCCCGGAAGTTGACGGCATCGGCCTGGCCATGAGGCGCTACACGAAGATGACGCCGCTGGGCGTCAAGTTCTCGACGCTGGCCGGCACCATCTCTGGGGGTGCTCAGAACCATGGCTTCAAGGGATTGTCCATCGCCGGGATGGCTAGCAAGAACTTCCTCAAGGGAGACGGCGGCTGGAACCGGATTGTCTGGATGCCGGCGGACTTGAAGAAGGATATCGCCCAGGTCATTCCAGAGGAAGTCTACGACAAGATCGTCACCAATGAAGAAACGGTTGATCCGGCGGAGCTGAAGAAGCTGCTGATCCAGAAGGGCCATCCGATCGTCAAGATGTTCTGGAAGAACGGCGAACCACAGCCCCTGAAGCTGCCTCTTCCGGGAGAAGAGTGGCCTGATGAAGCAACGAGTAAGAAGTAGATTGGGGGATTGAGATGTCAGAGACAATGTGCGGCGTATGCCAGAAGAAGGCCGCCCAGGCGAAATGCCAGGAATGCGGTGTTGACCTTTGCAGCGAGTGCGTCCGTGAGGTCCGCATAGACTCGACGCGGCCGGGCCAGCGGATGATGGGCCGTATCACCAGCCCTATGAAATCGGCCCAGCAGAAGATCCAGGTGTGCGAGACGTGCTTCAAGGAAAAGGAGTTCCTGGGATAAACGCCGCCGGTCATCCGGCGATCACTTCTGGGGAGAGTAACTGATGGAAGAGAAATGGATTGCCCATGTGGGGCCTCACAAGGTTGATATAAGGAAGTCAGTTCGGGATCCTCGCGGTATCGAAGACAAGGTCAAGGAGATATTGGAGAAGGACTTCGTCGAGAGCCGCTATACCCAGTTCGGGGCTTCTTTGAACATAATGGCGGACGCGGCGGACCTGGAGGACTGGGATCGCGCGCTGCTGGAGAGGTACGAGCCGTTGTATACAGGCTCTCAGGACGTCTGCAGCGACTGCGAACTGGGACCATGCCACTTGAAGAAGGCTGCTGGCAAGTGCGGACTGGCGCTGGAGGCCTTTCAGGGGAAACTGAGCCTGCGCAAGGCTTGCCGCGGTTGCGTCTCCCAGATGGCGGTCACCCGCCATCAGTTGAACCATGCCCTGAAGCTATGGAAAGAGGATACCCCGGTCACCATGGGCGATCTGCTGACCATGTCCGATGCCTGCCCCCCGGTGGGGCTGGTGAGCGGCATTTACGTGAAGACGCTCAAGGATCTGGACCAGGTGCTGTCGTACGGCGAGGGCCAACTGGCTAAGCTCATGGCTGCGGCCTACTCCGGCACTGGAGACAGCCTCAATTTCGAGAGCCAAGCCATGCACGCCGGATCGATCCTGCTGTTGGCCATGGGTGTGGCCGAGATGCTCAAGGTCTCCTGCTTTGGTTTCCTCTCGGCGGCCAAGCAGAAGATCGATGAACTGGAGAACTTCCCGCCGGCCAAGGTGTCGGGCGGCTGGGCGTCCATTCAGGCTGGGAAGCCGGTGATAGCCTTCGCCGGGGATGACTTCCTCCCCGCCTGGTGCGCCATAGACTACCTGAAGCGCAGTGAGAGCCTGGACAAGGTGGAAATCTGCGGCATAGGCCCGGCGGGGGATGACACCGCCCGTTTCTATGAGAAGGTTCACATCATGGCCCCGATGGTGCGCGCCGGCAAGGCCATCAGGAACGGGGTATTTGACGTGGTGGTGGCCGGCACAGCGTGTATGCCGCTGGATCTGGCGTCCGAGGCGGCCAGGGTGGACACCCGGTTCATCTGGGTGGGATCGCCGGGAGTCGCGGGCCTGGTGGACAGGACCGATGATGCCACGGACAAGATAGTAGCGGCCTTGGTCGGTGGAGAGAAGGCCACCTGGATCAGGGATGTGGAGAAGGCCGGCGAGGTGGCAGTGAAGGTGGCGCTGGCGGTGAAGAGGAACAACGTCGGGCTTATGAGCGACGAGACGGCGGTGGCCGAAGCCAAGAAGTGCCAACCGGACTGCGATCGGTGCTCCATGGCCTGCCCCAATACCCTGCCCGTGTCCAAGGCAGTCAGGTCGCTCCGCGCCGGGCAATGGGAAGGCTTCTTTGAGGTGGAGAAGGGGTGCTTCTTCTGCGGCAAGTGCGAGAGTGCCTGCCCGGCCAAGGTGGAGCTGCGCGACATTGTTGTGGCGGCGGAACGGAAACAGGCGGCCAAAGACAAGTTCGTCATGAGACCCGGCAGAGGCCCGCTGCCTCTCACGGAGATCCTGCAGTCGGCGTTTTCCATGGTGTGGGGCAATGCCCCCGGGATCGTGGTCATCGTGGGGTGCGGGGATGCGCCGAAGGAAGAAATCGGCTGGCTGGCCTATGAGTTGACCAGAAGGAACTGCATGGTGTTCACCGCCGGATGCGGTGCGGCGGAACTGGCCCGGCACTACATCGACAGCAAGGGCAAGTACCTTATGGAGACCTATCTGGCATCGATCGAGCCGCGGTCGCTGGTCAACTGCGGCGGCTGTGCGGCCATATCGCTGGCCAACAACATGTACATGTATTCCCGGGCGGCCGGTGGCATCCCCCTGTATGGAGGCATTCCGGAGGTGGGGGAGGGGTCGTTCTACACCACTTTCTCGCTGCTGCTCTGGGGCGCTGTGCCGGACCGGATGTACGCGGTAGCGGCGGCCTACGCGCGGCTGGGCATCCGGGTGGTGGTGGGGCCGACTTCAGCGTGGGCCATGGGCCGCTTCCTGCCGGGCGACCGCTACGACCGCAGCAAGTGGTGGGTTTACCATGGAGATGATGGGCGGAAGAGAGAAACCGAGCCCATACCGGAGCACCTTCTGGTCCCCGTGGAGACTAAAGAAGAGGCTCTGACCATGATACCACGCATGTTCTTCAGCACCTCAGAGATGAGGGAAGGCCGGGCGGCACGCATGGACTTCTTCCTGGAACTGTATCGCATCTTCTACAACGAGCTACCTCTGGACTGGCAACTTCTGGTGAGGTCTCACCTTGACATCCCAACCAGGCACCGGATCAAACTGCTCAAGGTGCTGCGGGACGAATTCGGCTGGGAGGGTGACGGACTTAAGATCACCAAGGCCCGGAACCGGGACGGCAAGCTGTTGACCCTTTCAGAGTTCAACACCAGCTACGGAATGGAACTGGGCCGGTACCACACCCGTCTGAAGAGGCTGCTGCCCAACAGCGTGAAGCAGAAGTTGAAGGACGCCTAGGCCGGACTCCTTCTCTAGATCTCACGCAGTCAGTCGCGCCGAAGAGGAAACTCAAATACTGGGGCCCTCCCGGACGAAGTGCTTTCATTATTTCGCAGGCATGCACTTCGCTATCTCGTCCAATGTCCACAGCCCCTGCGTTTCCGGATCCTTGTAGCCCAACATCACCTCTGACGGCTCTAGGAAGAGGCCGATGTAACCGCCAGAAGCTGAGAACACTTGGCCATCGATGTGGGCTGACTCATCAGAGGCCAGGTAGACCACAAGAGGCGCAAGATAGGCCGCATCCGGGGGATTCAGCGCAATCTCCATGGACTCCTTGGTTAAGGCCCCTTTGGCGTGCAGCGTCCTAATCCTCTCCTGATAGTCTGCTCCGGTTGACAGCCTGGTCTTGGCCCCCGGACAGAAAGCATTGCAGGTTATCCCGGACCCCTTCAAGTCCACAGCCATGGCCTTGGTAAGGCTGATTATCCCCCCCTTTGCAGCTGGATATGCATTCCCTCCATATTGGCCGAGAAAGGCGTGGGAGCCGGTGTTTATTATCCTTCCACTCTTCTGTTGAGCCATCAGCGGAACAGCGTGCCTACAACAGTTGAAGGTTCCATTCAGGTGGATGTCGATCGCTCTATGCCAGGCCTCCAGAGGCACATCCAGGATGGTTCCCACATCGGCGACCCCGGCGCAGTTGACCAGGATGTCAATGCGGCCATAACAGTCAACACACGTCCTGACCAGTCTGCCGGCATAGGCAAAATCGGCCACTGACCCGCAGCTGGCGGTGGCTGTTCCCCCCTTACTCTCTATCTCATTCACCACATCGTTGAGCGACTCCAAATCTGTACCTGGTCCCTGGGGCCCTGTGCCAGAGCCATTGACTACAACTTTCGCGCCCTCTAGGGCAAGAGCCAAAGCTATCGCCCTTCCGATCCCACGGCTGGAACCGGTCACCACTGCGTTCTTCCCTTCCAGTCTGCGGCTCATGTTACTCCCTTTGAACGTCCTCACTCTTCAAGCGTCCATTCCCACACACAGGCCGGTTCCTCTTGGCTACCCCTGGGAGGCAACTTCATTGCTTTTCCCTTCACCTTGGGGTTGACAGCATACATGGGGTCAAGCACCAGCGCGGTTCCCCGGCACATGGCATCAATTCTCTCCGGTCGCGCTTTTTCCCAGTACTCCAGCCCGCTGCATCTAGTTATGGTCATTATGACGTGGTTCTCGTTCTTGATCTCGAACCTGGCCGGGTACATGAATACGTTGTTGTCCGGAGGCAACTGCAGGACTTTCATGGAATCGAGAACAGTCTTCAGTTCGATGTTCGCCGCCTTGACCAGCCTCGGCAGTGACCGTTTGGCGACCCTTATCCAAGCTTCCGCCTCACACGCATTGGCCGCATCAAACCCGAAGCGCTTTTCAACCCCATCGTACCAAGCGGAAGCCATCTCCAGGTAGAAGTACTGCCAAACCTTCATCAATTTGATAAGGAACTCCTTGGAGAAATCCTCGTATTTCAGGTCTGGCCTGAATGGGCCACTGTAGTCGTTCATCTCTTTCATCTCGAAACCTCCATCCTTTCATCACTGATCGACATTGGTTTGGGATAGATGACATGGTCCAACTTCATATCCTGACGTGCCCAGGCAACGGTTCGCCCTTCAGAACCCTGTGCATCTTCTCTTTGTTCTGGGGTGTCAGCCCCAACATTGAGGCTGGCTCTACAGAAGAGACGGTTTCTGCCCGATGTCAACAGCGGCCTGGTACCCGTAATCGACAATGAGATTCTGGCCACTGATGAAACGCGCCATATTGCTGTTGAGGAAGACGAGCGGCTCCGCCATCTCCTCGGGCGTGGCGTACCGCCCGCAAGGTGCGCGGTACATGTCTATGAGTTCCTTACCCCAGGCAGTGTGGAAGTCCTTCATCATCGGCGTTTCCGTGGGGGCCGGGCTGAGGCAGTTGATTCTGATGTTCTTCTTCCCCATCTCGTCAGCGCGTGCCATGGTGTAGACCATGATGCATTCTTTGGAGAAGATGTAGCCGTCGTTTATGCGCGGATGGGCCTCCAGCCAGGCGCGGGCTTCATCGAAGCCCTTTGTAGCCAAGAGTTCGTTTATGCTCTGGAGTCTCTTCTTCCAACCCAGACCGGCAGTGGAGGCGATAAACGCAATCGCCCCACCTGCCTGGATCTTCTGGAGTAGAGTTTCGGTCAAAAGGCGATGCCCGGCGAAGTTCACCAGGGCGGTGTCCAGATTGGAGAACGGAGGTCCCGGGAGGCCGGCGCAGTTGAACACCCCGTAGAGATCTTCTGGAGTCTGCCTGGCGGCGGCGACGACGGAGTCCTTGTTCTTCAGGTCAGTCTTGATGAACTGCTCAACCGGAACAGTGACCTCCTTCACGTCGAAAGCGTATACCTCTGCCCCCAGGTCGACCAGTGCGCGTGCTACCGCCTGTCCCATGCCAGAGGCCGCGCCAGTGACGGCCACTCGCTTCTTCTGATACCCTAGCATGTCCTGCACGGTTTCCCTCCTGTTTTGCCCATTTGGATCGCTGTTGTTCCCCTGTCGTCCTGCTCCTCTTCTTTACGCAGACGCCGGCCAGAGGTCTTGGGCCACATCGTCCAGCTCCACGGCTACTAGTCTCTCCCGGCTGGGCTTTCCGGTCTTCGGGTCCCAGCCCATACCCTCGAAGTACTTCACTCGCATGCCCTCAGCATCCACGGTTACATTGGCAGTGGGGCCCGCTCCGAGTGGGGGGGCTCCGATAGGTCTGCCCGAAGACATTCTTCGAGATTGCGGGTCTATCCCTTCACGAGCGTTGAAGGCCTGACGGATGTGCGATATCCTCTCTCCGATCTTCATCAAGTCCTGCATGCTGACCTCCCGGCCCAGGGCGGCCGAAATGATCTTGGCCATGTCCATCTGAGGCGCAGATGTCCATTGCAGCATGCACATGCCGCTCGTATCCATGATGCGCATGACGCTGGAATACATAGCATCCATGGCGCCCGAGGTGTGACGCCCGGGCGCGGAATCGCACTCATAAGCGGTGGCGAATATGCTCATCAACCTCGGGTCATGCATGGCCAACTCTTGCCCGCCGCAATGGATAGCATATCTCTCTGCTCCCTTACCAATCCTCTCTGCCGCCCTCTTCACGCCATCGGCTAGCACAGCGCCGAAGCCCTCGCGTTTGGCCATCTTCTCGATCATGGCCACGATGGCTTGTGACCTGCCCCAACCGAGCTCGATGCCTCCCGTATCCTCTTTGGAGATGATGCCGTTTTCGTAGCACTCCACAGCAAAGGCAATGGTGGCTCCCGTGGAGATCGTGTCCAGGCCGTAGCGGTTGCAGATATCGTTGGCCTTGACTATGGACTCCAGGTTGTCATTCAACAGCAACATACCGAAGGCAGCCGAGGTCTCATATTCGGGCTTGTGGCTTCCTGCCTCATAGGTGAACTCCCTCCCGCTCCCTGCCTTCATGACGCCCTTGCACCTTATGGGACACCACAAACAGCCGTGCTTGCGTTCCTGAAGGGCGATCATTGCATCACCGCCGATGGCCTTGGCATTGGGGAAATCGACCACGCCGGCTCCCGCCCAGTTCTTCACCGGCGAGTCGCCATTCAGAGCAGCGTTGGCGTTGTCGCCGCAGGTGCCCCATCGTTTGAAGCGTTCATAGTAGTCACCCATGTACTGCCCCAGGAATTCCTTGCTCACCCGGGTGACCTTCTCTTTGTCGGGTATCGGGACCTCCATTGTCCCTCTCGCCGCCACTGCCTTCAGTCTCTTCGAGCCCATTACGGCTCCCAGTCCTGACCTGGCCGCGGCTGATCCTATGTCGTGCATAATGCTGGAGATGAGGGAGAGTTTCTCTCCCGCAGGGCCGATGCAGGCCACGGCCACATTTCCGCCCAGTTCGGACTTCAGTCCCTCGTCGGTCTCGCGGGAATCCCTGCCCCAGAGGTGGCCGGCGTCTCGCAGTTCAGCCTGGCCATTGTCTATGAAGAGGTAAACGGGTTTGGGAGAGATTCCGCTGAAGAAGACGGCATCGTAACCGGCGAACTTGAGATATGGGCCGAAGTACCCGCCGCTGTTGGCATCCCCCCAGCCGCCGGTCAGAGGCGACTTGCCCACCACCGTGAACCTAGGGGCCATCACCATGCCGCGCATCCCCGTCAGGGGGCCGGTGACAAAGCCGAGAATGCTCTCGTGACCCAGCGCATCAACTCCGCCAGGCTGCCGGCTGTAGATGATGCGCGCTCCCAGGCCATATCCTCCCATGAAATCCCGGTAGAGGTTCTCGTCCGGAGCCTCTTCCTTGATTTCCCCTTTGGACAGATCCACAAATAGGAGCTTGCCCATGTATCCACCAAGCATCACTTCCTCAACCCCCTTCCCGCGTGCCGTCCCTGTCTCTCATTGGCGTGGCCGCCATTCTCAGTCTGCTATTCCCATTTTGGAGGCATAGGGAGCGGGCAGCGGCGGATACGCCATGGCTTTGGCAAGAGCCCTCTCTTGCAGCCTCTCCAGATACGCCCTCAGCGTGTTCTGCTCATCTGGTGTCAGGCAGGACGTAATCTCATCGATGACCTCGTGTCTGGTATAGGTGCGGCTCAGAGCCTCTTCACCCTTGGCTGTAAGGACCACCGTGATCAATCTCTTCTTGGGGGCTCTGCGCCGTTTCACCAGCCCTTCCTTCTCCATCCGTTGCAGCAACTGGGAAGTAGTCTGGTGATTCCGACCCAGTATTTGCTTCATCTCGACAACTGTGGCTGGCCGCTCCATGGCCTTGAGTCCCCATAGAGCCCAGGCCCGCGTGATGGATATCTCTGAGGACTCCAGTTCTCTCTTTCTGGCGCGCAGCATTGAGGTATAAGTGAAGCCGAGCAATGTGAACAACCGGTATCCCGGAGACATGGTCAGGTCGATTTCCAAGTCATTTCCTCTCTTGCGCTGGGTTTGGTTCCAATGGTATGAACTCCGTGCTATGATGTTGCATACGCCAAAGCATACACCACGACCCTATTTCGATCAAGATGGCGCGCAATGTTTTCCGAGGCTCCACAACAGGACGGGAGGAGTGAAGTGTAATGGAGACGATTGCAGAGATCTTCGATTTGCGCGGCAAGACCGCTATCGTCACCGGAGGTGGCAACGGCATAGGGAGAGCCATCGCAGACCGCCTGGCAGAAGCGGGGGCTGCAGTGATGATTGCTGATATCGATCTTGATGCGGCCGCCAAGGCAGCGCGAAGCATCAGAGAAAAGGGTGGCAAAGCAGACGCCATGAAGTGCGACGTCTGCGTTCCTGCTGAGGCCAGAAAGACAGTCGAAGCCACAGTCCAAACCTTCGGCGATGTCCACATCCTGGTCAACAATGCCGGCGTGTATCCCGGCAAGATGTTCCTTGAATTGACCGAGGAACTATGGGACAGAACCATCAACACGAATCTCAAGTCCACGGCCTTCTTCTCTCAGGCTGCGGCTCAAGCCATGATAAAAGCCGGCCATGGTGGGAAGATCATCAACATCGGTTCTGCTTCTTCCTTCCGCCCCTCGGGGAAGGGCCTCGCACACTACTGCGCCGCAAAGGGCGGGGTGATATCCCTGACCAGGGCGATGGCCAAGGAGTTGACCCCCTACGGCATATTGTGCAACACGGTTATCGTGAGCACCATTAAGTCCTTTGACACCTCCAGCTCACCCGAACTGGCCAAGTTGCTGGAGGAAAGGGGAAAGACCCTGCCTCTCGGCCGCATGGGTGAAGTCGATGACATCGCCAAGATAGTGTTGTTCATGGCCAGCAGCGCCTCCGACTACATAGATGCTGGAGAGGTGAGCGCTGACGGCGGCATAGTCTGGATAGGCAAGGGCAGCGACTAGGTCTGGCGCACACTGTTCTGTTTCTCTAAGGAGGACTGTTGATGAGCGACTTGAAGGAACTGGAGAAGCGAATCCTGGCGCTGGAGAAGGAATGCAGAAGGCTCAGTGATATCGAGAGCATCCGGCAGATGCGCTACAGATACTGGCGTGCTATTCGCGACGTTGATCTGGATACACTGCTTGCCCTGTTCTCCGAGAATCCCTGCGCAGACTTCGGGCTCGGCGAGCAGATGGTCGCAGTGGGCAAAGGTGCCGTCGAGAAGCTCTACAAGGCCACCGTTGGCACATGGAAGCCGCAGGGGCAATACCCGCGCGGTTTTGTCCCCGAGATAGAGGTGACGAGCGACAAGACGGCCAAAGGCACATGGATGGTGGAGGCCCAGGTTTTGGATCGAGAGAAGAAACTGGTAACGAATGTAGGGTGCCTATACGACGAAGAATACGTGAAGGAAGACGGGCAGTGGAAGATAAGCCGGCTCAAGACCAATTTCACCTACAACCAGTATGCGTCGATGGTGCCTCCCAAGTAGCACCGTTCCACCAGAGGTCCAGGGTGGCCTGCCTCCTCCTCTGCAAAGTGCACCTGCGTTATCGGGCCTTGTCGTCCTACTTGGCCAGTTTCTGTCTCTTGATCTTCTCCACCACCCGCTTGGCGCTCTCAGCGCATCCCGAAGTCCCGCCGATTCCCGGAGCACACACGGCATCTCCCACATTGAAGACGTTCTTGACCGGCGTCTCCACAGCCATGTTGTAGTTGGGTCCCAGCCAGGTCCGCCCCTCAGGCAGGTCATGGTCAATGTTGCGAATCTCCATCTTCAGGATACGTCCGCCCTTCTTCTTCCAGTCGGGGAAGACCATGTCCATGTCCTTCAGGCATTGCCGCTCCTCTTCGTCAGGGTCAATCGGGGCCAGAACGGACGGAGGCGTGGCACAGGCCCACGTCAGATGCTGCCCCTTCGGCGCCAGTTCGGGGCAGGAATTAGTCAGAGGGATGGCGTCAGTGATCCTCCTGGCATTGGCCACCAGCATGGCTCCGGCCTCTCCGCTCGCCATGCACAGCGGTTGCTCGCTGGCAACGTGGATTATGGTGATGGGCGCCGGTCTCATCTTCACTCTCATATCAGACAGGTAGTCTTCAGTGAAGTTCTCCTCTCCGGAAAGCTGCACCGTCTCCCTGATGCCAATATTGCTGATAACCACCTTGCAGCCCACTTCTATCTCTTTGCCTTCCTTGTCAACCACCACGCCCGTGGCCCCATTCTTGCCCACCAGCACCTTCTTGGCGCTGGAGTTCAGCCACACCTCACCATTGCCCTTAACGACGCCGGCCAGTTTCTCCATGTTAGGCAGGTTGCCATAAGTTGAGAGGTCAACATCGTTGAAGCCGTGCTGGGTTGCCATGAAGTGGAAGAAGTTGTAGACCGGTATCTCATAGGAGTGCGCCATGAGCATGCCCACACAGATAGCATCGTATATCCCATGGAGATCCTCATTGTCGGTGTAGCGGAGCAGCCACTCCTTGGTCGTCAAGGTCGGCACCTTCTCCGGATCGGCAATGGCCTTGTGGATGTTCGTCATGATCATCTGGGTCCCGATCTCCTTCACCATGGCCCCCATCAGCTTGGCCTTGTTGGCGGCTATCCGGTTGCAGATCTCGAACATGGCATTCATGCGGTGCTCCAGCGGCAGCTTGTACTCCACGCCTTTCACCCAGTAGGCTACATCGAGACACGGGGTCCGATCGAACTCCACTCCCACTTCTTTGCATACTTTGGGCACCCATCCCGACTGGTGAATGAACGGGGCTCCCGTCATTATCTTGAACCCTTCGACGGTTTCCGTGGAGAACCGCCCCCCGATCATCGGTCTCTTCTCGAGCACAAGTGTGCGCCAGCCCTCCTTAGCGGCCAGGGCACCAGCGCACATGCCCCCCATTCCTCCGCCTATCACCACTACATCGTATTTCTGTTCTGCCATTGTTAGACCTCCTTCTTGTCAGATGCGGTATGCCCTGCCAACTGCGGTGCTCACTCCTATCGACATACTTGCTGCTCTTGGCACGGCGCGCTGTCCGCGAGGATGCCACTCCAGTCTGCTTCCGGTGCCTATCGAACTCCATTGTGGCCATCAGGTGGCCGTATGTCAAAGACCGCTGCGATTGTGGCCGCACATGGAACCAAATGCTCGGTTCAGCGTGGTGCTATATGCACAGCATGGTGTTTGTTCTGTATGTAACACGCCTCTTCATTCATGGGATTGGCAGTGAACCAATACCCCCGGTGCTTTGATCCCCCGTAGAGCGGCCGATACGCCGGCCATGCGACAGCGCAGGTTTCACAGGACGACAGAAAGCTGTTGGAGGCAGGTCACATTGTCGGCAAGGGAACCTTGGCCCACCTCTTGCCTTTGTGCAATCCGCTTTTGACATCCCCGTGGCTGCACCTTAAGATACGCCCAGCTACTGCAGCAACGTGAGCAAGGAGTGTTGTCCAGGCACGCAGGAGACCACACCAATATCGACAGCAAGCGCAGTGGCGCATTATGTCAATACAAGTCCCGGCAATAACGAGAGTGGAGAAACGGCATGTTTGAGATCCCAGAGTATGTCACCATCGCGAGGCAGATGACAGAAAGCATTTCGGGGAAGCGGATTGCTGAGGGCAACCTCGGGAACTCTCCACACAAGTTTGTCTGGTACAACCTCAAGCCGGCAGAGTTCGCTGCGGGTGTCAAAGGAAAAGCTGTTGGCAAGGCCTATACAAGAGGAAGGTGGCTCTTTGTGCCAGTAGGAGATGGTCACGTCCTTGTGTTTGGGGAGTGTGGTGGCAAGATCCTGCTACATGAATCAGCATCACTTCTGCCTAAGAAGTATCACTTGTCACTTCAGTTTAACGACGGCACCGCTCTTTCCGCAACAACCCAGATGTGGGGTGCAATGGAGCTCTACGAAAAAGGGAGAGAGCTTGAAAGACAGTACATCCGCGGAATGCGTACCACGCCAACCGAGCCCGAGTTCAGTAGCACATATTTGTCTGCTCTTATGAAAGAGGCGATTGCCAACGGGAACAAGACCGTCAAGGCAATCCTCACTCAAGACCAGATGATTCCTGGGCTCGGGAATGCGATAGCCCAAGACATCATGTTCAGAGCCAAGCTGCATCCAAAGCAACCTCTGGAAGCCCTGCAGCGGAATCACGTAGAGAACCTCCACCAGGCAATCCTGAGAACATTGAAGGAAGCGATTCGACTGGGGGGAAGGAATGATGAATTCGACCTGTACGGCAATCCAGGCAGATACGTGCGGCTAATGGACAATAATGCTGCCGGGCACCCATGTCCCGAATGTGGGACCACGATCGAGAAGGCATCCTACCTGGGAGGAGCCTGTTACTTCTGCCCAAGCTGTCAGCGGTTGTTGTGAACGGATCACCGCAACGAAGCCGCCCCAACAAGGCCACTGCATCCGATGCTTGACACGCGCCATTGGGGAAGAACGCGATTCCGCCGCAATCGATGCTGAGCAGCGCCTGCGCGAAACCTCTAGCTGCGGATGTGGTACTCGGTCAGCAAGTAGTTCTCCACCGCCGAGATCTCCAGAAACTTGTTGGCGTGCAGGCCAACCTTGATCATATTGGGAACCATCATCAGCAGCCCGCCGAAGTAGTGCATAGGGCAGGTGATGTCCCGGCGTTCACGGCAATGCTCCTCAACGATGCCATCGAGATGAGGTGACCCTTCAACGACGGAGTCCACCACGTTGCGGATGTAGTTCCACAGCGGATGCACTTTGAGCGCTATCTTGGGTGTGTGATGTTCAAACCATTCATGCATGAACTGCTCACTGGTCAAGCGGGCGTTCTTCTTCATCAGCGTCAACATGACAATTCCTGGAGACGCCTCACCGTCCTTCCAATCCTTGGTGTACGCTCTCGGAGTGGACTCCGATACCTGGTAGCCAGCCACGCTCCAGCCCAGGCTGGCGATCTCCTTCTGCCATTGCTGGACACGGTCACCTTGGCGGTCCCAGACAGATATCATCGCCAGGTGGTTCTTCGCCAGAGGGAGCACCGTCAGCCGGGGTCTCTTGGGTTCGGTCAAATCAACCTTCAGCTTCTCCGGATTCAATCGGAGTAGTTGCGGCACCAGCTTGTCCAGAACCTGGGATTTCAGTGTCTTGACATCAATTTGATCCGGAGGCCGTACAAGGAAGATGTACTTGCCCATTGTCCCCCCTTCAGACGAGCGTCACTGGGACGCGATGTGGAAACCACTAGCCGGCAGGCTGAGTGCGCGTCTTCTTCAGCACTCTGTCCAGACGAACCACAATGCCCCAACTGAGATAGACCGCGGCGGCCTCAACAAAGATGACCAGCCCGACCAGCACATAGATGACCCATATCAGGGGCCACA
>DAIQQD010000018.1:0-2547 GCA_036787015.1 Chloroflexota bacterium | reverse complement strand
TCAACAAAGATGACCAGCCCGACCAGCACATAGATGACCCATATCAGGGGCCACAAGGCGGTGATGATGACTTCTCCAACCCGCTGGCCAACGCTGCTACCCAAGATGCACACCTATCTCGATCACGATTTTAGGGCGGCCCATGCAATTATGTCAATTCTTCGTGTGGCCACCCCCAAGGCTGCCGGCGGTATCCTGAGAACCGCCGACCAAGACCTCTTGGAAGCCGTCTCAATAGTACCTCTCAACCCCCTTTGTCCCCCACTCATGGGGGATAAGAAAAACGCAGAGGGGCTTCGCCCCTCTGCACGCCCCAATGCGGGCCACGGCGCCTCTGAAACACTCAACCCCCGCACAGCAGAAGCGGGGGGCCGGCATCAGTCTACCGTCGCTTGCACTCAGGCCAGAAGACCCCGCGATTCCAGATCCGCGGCAACATCCGCCAAGCCGAGCTCTTCCAGTTTCCCTTTCGTCTGCCTGCCAGTCGGGACGTCCCAACCCCGGAGTTGATAGTACTCCCCCTTCATCCGCTCAAACTCATCCCTGTCCAGCGTCAGCCCCTTCCTGGACACCGGGTTGCCGTCGGGGCCGGGCACCAGCATCTGCGGATTGAGGACGTCGAATTTGAGCGGGGTAGTGAAGTTGTACTCGGGCAGGGCGTCGCTCTGGCGGCCACGGTGACCTTCGCGGGCCAGAATGGCCCTCTGGAGGTTGAATACCCTCTCGCCGATGCGGCACAGGCCACTTTCGTCTATTCCCTGTCCGGTTACGGCCGAGAAGAACTTGCCTTCCAGTGACGGATCGCCAACGTGGTCATCGGTGGAAGGTGAGACATGTACTGGCCAGGCGTAGTCACACAGCACCAGGCATTCCGCGGCATACTGCCTGTCCTGAATAGTCTTGGCTGCCAGACCCTTGTCCTTGTAGGAGGAGAAATCGGCCGCAGCCTCGCTGCCGAAAAACCGGGCGGCAATACCGCGGAAAACCGCACCGGAGACGTAGGCTCCTTCCAGGTGCTGCACCCACCCCAGCCACTGCATCACCGGTATGCTCGTCTTGTGAAGGTGCTGGATGGGCATTCTGACCTCGGTGGCATACATCAGCCCGTTCACGATGTACGTCCGGCCGCCGTATTGGTCGACCCCGTGGGCTTTGTGCAGCAGGTCGCCGATCTTCTCTCTAGTCCCCCTGCCGATAGCATCCGCCGCTTTCTCCACCCCCTGAGCCAGAAGGTCTCCGAATCCCTCCCTCAAAGCGATCTGCCGGACCAGCGCCTCAGCATATTCCAGGCTACCGCTCTTCGATAGGGGCAGACCAGTCTCTTCCTCAGTGAGCAACCCCTCCCTGTAGCACCGGGACAGCCAGCTCATCATCACATGAACAGCCATGGTATCGATCCCGTAGTTGTCGCAGAGCTTGGTCACGTGGAAAGGGACATCTCCCTCTCTTCCCTGGCCGTAGTACTGCGCCGCGCGGATCTGGTACATGAGCGCCGACTGGCAGAAGTACTTGCCCTCAGTTCCTTCGGCCGCCTTCCAGGCGATCCTGCCACACAATCCAGGACAGCCCCAGCAACTGTCCCGCTTCGTCTTTCCCGGCACAGTGAAGTAGTCAGCGTTTCTGTCCCCCTGCAGGTGAGCATAGTAGCGGACCAGATCGCGCAGCTTGTCCGGGTGGGCGGCGGTCAACCTGGTTCCACCCTTAGCTACTGCAATGGCCTTGAGGCGCTTCGATCCCATGACAGCGCCAAAGCCGCTGCTCCCGCTGGAGTCCTTGTCGGCCAGAATGCTGGCCATGACAACCAGGTTCTCTCCGGCCTGCCCGCAGGCCACCACATTGACGTCCGCGCCCAACTCGGCCTTCAGCATCTCTCTCGTCTCGATGGCGCCCTTGCCCCACAGATGCCCCGCATCGCGGATTTGCGCCCCATCCTGATCGACAAGGAGATAGACCGCCTTCTCGGCCCGTCCCTGCACAATGATGCCATCGTATCCCGCAGACTTCAGCGTGACTCCCCAGGTACCCCCCAGGTTGCTGTGGCAGAAATGCTCCGGGGCCGTGGCCGGGGACTTGCCGCAGACCAGCCACCTTGAGCTGCCGAAGCCGGAGAAGCCGGCCAGAGGACCGGTGAAGAGAGTCAGGCAGTTCTCTGGGTCAAGTGCGCCGACATGGGGCGGGACCTCGTCCCAGTGAACTTTGGCCGCCAGCCCCCTGCCGCCGACAAACGAAGAGTAGTCGGACGTCGGTGCGGTCGATATGCGACCTGATGAGAGATCGACCCTCAGTATCTTGGCGGCGTAGCCATGCAAGCCCGACATCAAGTATGTCCCCCGGATACCGCCCATTGTGGCAGTGGTCGGAGGCCGAAGTCAATGCGTTTTGACCGAACCGGTGAGCCCGTCCATTCAAGTCCGGCGTCCATCACTTCTGTGGCTGAACAGCACCTCCGAACACTGCGGCAACCGGTTGGCAAGAACGCGTGTTGCAGGCATACAATCTAGATGGCCGACAAGCAGTGAGAACAGAAGGTTCGGCCGACACAGCAGC
>DAIQQD010000156.1:4090-5252 GCA_036787015.1 Chloroflexota bacterium | reverse complement strand
TCACCACCGTGTTGGCGGCAAACTCGCCTTTGGCCAGCTTGTCCTCCAGCTCGAGCTGGGTCATCACTTTCTCGTTCTGGCCGTACAGGTACTCCTGCGGCTTGTACTCCTCCGCACCCGTGGCTATGATGACTGCCCCGTGAGCCAGACTGTGGGTTCCGCCGTTGGACCTGAATTCAGTCTTGAAGTCAGCTACTGACCCCTCTGCCTTCAGGATCTCTGTGTTCAGGAAGACCTTGATCTTGGGATGGTTCTGCACCTTCTCGATCAGTTCCGCCAGCTTCTGCTGAGGATCCTGCCCGTCGAGCAGGATCCTGAGTCTCCTCAGATTACCGCCCAGAACGGCTTTCTGCTCCAGGACATACGTCTGGAATCCTTGGTTCGCCAGATCCAGAGCGGCGGTCATGCCTGCCAGCCCGCCACCGATGATCAGGCAGCTATGATTCACGTCGATTACCTTGGGGTGCAGCGGCTCCCGCAGTCTCGACTTGGAGACTGCCATCTTCACCACATCCTTGGCCTTCTTGGTGGCCATCTCCGGCTCCTCGGTATGCACCCAGGAGCACTGGTCGCGGATATTGCCCATTTCGAAAAGGTAGGCGTTGAGCCCCGCTTCCTTCAGGTTCTCCTGGAACAGCGGCTCGTGGGTCCTGGGCGTGCAGGAGGCCACTATCACCCGGTTCAGGGCGTACTCATTGATGATATGCTTCATCCTCTCGCCGCTATCTGCTGAGCACGCATACAGGAAGTTCTCGGCGTAGGTGACATTGGGCAATGTCTTGGCGTACTCCACCACTGCCGGGACATCCACCACGGAGGCGATGTTCTTGCCGCAGTGGCAGATAAACACGCCGATGCGGGCATCCTGGCCCGCCACGTCCCTCTCCGGTGGATAGACCTTGTCCTTGATCATGGTGCCCTTGGCGTCGGCCAGAAGGGCCAGCGCCTTCACCACCGCCGCGCTCCCCTGCGTGACGCTCTCGGAGATGTCCTTCGGGCCGTTGAACACGCCCAGTGAGTAGATACCCTCGCGGCTGGTCTCCACCGGTTTGAACATGTCGGTCTTGCAGAACCCGAACTCGTTCAGCTCAAAGCCGAATATCTTCGCCAGTTCCTTGTTCTCCTCGGCGGGGCCCATGCCGGAAGACAGGATCACCATCTC
>DAIQQD010000156.1:0-3990 GCA_036787015.1 Chloroflexota bacterium | reverse complement strand
TCTTTGGAGACATCCCTGGACCCCACGCACTGAATGAAAGCCACCTTGTGCGGCATCTTGCCGTCGATCGGCCGGCATATGTGACCGGAGAAAGGCCCGGTGGGCGCCAGCACCCGCTCAAACTGCAGCGCTGTCAACACATTAGCGTACCGGCCCCAGCCCAGCTCAGGTTTCGCCTTGGCGTCATAGAGCTTGTATCCGGCGGCGAGCAACACCGCCCCCACATTGAGATCGACCAACTCCTCATGGGGTCCGTCGTGGCTGATGGCCTTGGCCTCGCAGGTCTTCTCGCACTGCCGGCATTCACAGCATATGGCACAGGAGAGACACCGCTCCGCCTCCGCCATGGCCTCCTCTTTCGTCAACGGCAACACCACTTCAGTGAAGTTATTCTTCCTCTCGTCCGGGGAGAGACGCTTCTGCGCCACCCGGTTCCTGACCACGGCCCCCTTGGTGTCCGGCTCCGGCGCCACCGCAGGGCTCCCACCCCTGCCTTCATTGAGATCCTTCTTGGAGAGAAAGCGGTCCATCGATATGGCAGCCGCGTGGCCATGCCCCACGGCCTGCACAATGGAGGCCGGCCCTCTCACCACATCGCCCCCGGCAAACACGCCGGCGGCTGACGTCTGCAGCGTGACGGGGTCAGCCTTGATGGTTCCGTTCTTGTTGGACTCCACCATGCCCTTGAGGAAATCGAGGTCCGAAGCCTGGCCGATGGCCGGGACGATGCTGTCAGCGGGAATCTCAAACTCTGAGCCGGGTATCGGTTCCGGCCGTCTGCGGCCGCTCTTGTCCGGCTCGCCCAGGCGCATCTTGTTGCACACCAGGGCCACGGCCTTCTTGCCGTCCGCTTTGACGCTCACCGGCGCAGCCAGATAATGGAACTTGACCCCCTCCTCCTCCGCCTCCTCGATCTCCCACGGGTTGGCCGGCATCTCCGCCCTGGAGCGTCGGTAGACTACAGTCACTTCTTTGGCACCGAGGCGCAGTGCGGTGCGGGCAGTGTCCATGGCCACATTGCCACCACCGACCACTACCACCCTGTCTCCCGGTTTGGGCGAACGGCCGGCATTCGACTCCTCCAGCAGGGCGAGCGCCGGGATCACGCCCTGGAGATCCTCTCCAGGGATATCTAGCTTCGTGGAAAGCTGTGCTCCCACAGCCACGAACACAGCCTGGTACTGCTTCTGCAGGTCGGCGAAGCTGACGTCCTTGCCCACCTCAGTCTTCGACCGAAACTCGATGCCCTTCTGCAGGATGGCATTAACCTCACGCTTCACCAGGTCATAGGGCAAACGATAGTCCGGGATCACCCTGCGCACCATCCCGCCGCCCTCATCTGAGGAGTCGAAGATGGTGACCGGATAGCCCAGAGCCGCCAGATCACGAGCGCAGGTCAGGCCTGCCGGACCAGCCCCGACAATAGCCACCTTCTCAGTCCGAGGCTCCGGCATCGATGGCGGCACCTCCCCATTTGCCGACTCATTCACTGTATAGTGTCCGGCGTAGTATTCATCAGAGATGTAGCGCTTCAGCGCACAGATCGAGACAGGCTCCCCCATGAGCTTGCCTCGATAGCATTCTGTTTCGCAGGGATGATGGCAGACCCGGCCGCAGATTCCGGCGAAGGGCATAGCCTGGTAGATGACATCAAAGGCTTCCTGCACCTTGCCCGCAGCCAGAAGCTTCACATAGGCATGCGGATTGACCCCTGCCGGGCAGGCAATGCGGCAGGGCGAAGTGCCCTCCTTGTGCACCGCGAAGGCCCCCGGAACGGCCTGGGGAAACATGCGGTAGACCGCATTCTCCTTCGCCAACAGTTGCTGGAACAGGCTGTCGGTCTTGACCGGGCAGTTCTTGGTGCAGTCGCCGCAGCCCTTGCATAAACTTATGTCAACCCAGCGGTTCTTCTTCTTGATGGTGACGGTGTAGTTGCCCGGCTCACCGCTGACCTTCTCCACGTCCGCCCCGGTTATCATCTCGATATTCAAGTGCCTTCCCACGCCTACCAGCCTCGGGCCGATGGTGCACATGGCGCAGTCATTGGTGGGGAAGGTCTTGTCCAGCCGGACCATTCCGCCGCCGATGGAGGTATCGCGTTCCAGGAGATAGACCTTGATCCCGGCCTCAGCCAGATCCAGCGCAGCCTGCATGCCGCCGATGCCGGCGCCCACTACCAGGGCCGCGCCCACTTTGCCGCTACTGCCGTTATTCCCAGACATAGTCGAATTCACCCCCTAGGGAGAATCGCGAAGCTCTAGCCCATGGCCTCTTGAACGAGCTCAGAGATATCCATGACCTGCATTACTTCCTCTTTGCCTTGGGTGAGGAGGCTATCGTCAAGCATCAGGATGCAGTAGGGACAGCAGGTAGCCAGTATGTCTGCGCCCACGTCTGCCGCCTGGTCGATCCTTAGCTCCGAGAACCTCTCGCCCTTCTTGGTCTCCGCCCACACCCTGCCGCCGCCGCCGCCGCAGCAGATGCTGTCCTCGCGGATGTTCGCCATCTCCACCAGCTCGATCCCCGGTATGCTCTGCAGCAGATAGCGGGGATCGTCATACACGCCGCTGTGACGTCCCAGGTAGCACGGGTCGTGGTACGCTACCTTCTTCTTGATCTCCTTGGTGAACTTGAGCTTCCCCTCCCTGGCGAGTTGCGCCAGGTACTGCGTGTAGTGCACCACCTCGAACTGAGCGCCGAGCTCAGGGTATTCATTCTTGAAGGTGTAGTAGCAGTGCGGTGAGCTGACTACCACCTTCTTCACCCCGGCCTGCCTGAAGGCCTCGATGTTGCTCGTGGCCAGGCTGGAGAACAGCTCCTCGTTGCCGCATTTGCGGACGCTCTCGCCGCAGCATTTCTCCGCCGTGCCCAGAGTGCCGAACTTGACTCCCAGCTTCTGCAGAACGCCGGACAGGTTATTAGCCATTCTCTTGACCTTGGCGTCATAGGCCGGAACGCAGCACGAGAAGTAGGCTACCTCCATGTCGGGAGTGAAGGCTGGCACGTTCAGCTTCTTCGACCAGTCCGCCCGCTTGTCGGGGCTCTCTCCGGCCGGATTGCTCGCGCCGGCGATGCTCTTCAAGGCATACCTGATGGAATCGGGGTAGCGCCCGGCACCATATCCCACCACCAGCCGGCGGACTGCCCTCATGACGCCGATGATGTCGACCTCCATCGGGCAGCGCGCCACGCAAGTCCGGCACGTCGCACACATCCACCACTCCTCATCCTCCAGGTCAGCGACACCGAGCCGGGCCTTGTGCAGCATCCGGCGCGGATCGAGATGGGCCACACGGTTCCACGGGCAGTTGCTGCTGCACTGCGCGCACTGGAAGCACATGGTGCAGGTCTCGGCACCGGAATCACGTATGAGGTCTGCGGTCTCCAGATCTACAGTCAGTTGTTCATTAGTCATAGCTGATCCTCAATACATAGTTGACGTAGTTGTGCAGCCGCGCATGGTACGGTTGTCTGTCGACGCCACAGGGGGTGTGGCAGCCTGCGAGCAGAGGTTCTAACAGCATCCACGTAGCTACTCAGATACTGATGCCGACACGGCGAGTTTACGGTTCACTCACGACACCGCGAGAATGATGAAGGCCCCCTGTCTCTTGGGAGCCTCCTCACAATCTGCCGTGCACAATTCAATTGTACCCAGATGCCTTGGAGTGTGTCAAAGCGATTGTGCTTGACGCAAAGCAGGCCGGAACCGGACCGAGACGATTCTTCACCGAATCTTTATGGGATTGCTAAGGCGTCGCCGAGGCTGGTGGGGCTGCCCCACCTACAGTATGAACAATTGGTCCGTGATCTTGGTTCTCAAATCCCGAGAGACGATCACCCGGTAGTAGGCCTCGGTCTTCTCGTCCTCGCTGAGGTCTCCCAGCCTGATACCCTTGTAAGCGTTGAAGACCACCTCGCGCTGCTGCATCAAACCTCGGTTGACCAGGTTGATATCCCACATCGGCCGCCGGCTGGCCCACCAGAACT
>DAIQQD010000155.1:0-5271 GCA_036787015.1 Chloroflexota bacterium | reverse complement strand
ATCGGTATTGTAGTCATAGTCCTTTGGCTACTGGGGTTCGTCGTGCTTGATCTAGGCGCTCTCATCCATATAGCACTTGTTATCGGAGTCATTTTCATAATCCTCTGGCTATTGAAAAGCGTGTTCAAACTATTCTGACCATTCCGGCCTTAATTGACTCAGACCCTAGCGGCGGCTTGTAGAACCTCAGGCTGTCCCAAAACCTAGCGATCTACTTCCTGCCCAAGAGGAAATACAGGATCAACCCGATTATTGGCAGCAGGACAATCAGGACGATCCACAGAACCTTCATTCCCGTATCCATGGATCGCTGGACACAATCCACGATCGCAACGATGTCCAATACCAGAATGACAAGACCGAAGATTCCACCAAAGTATGGCATATCCTCTCCTTTCTTCAGTCGCGCCAAGTCAGCACGATTCAGGTGCATTATATACCGTCTTCAGTCTCAGCCCCAGTTGGTCACAGGGGGCATCCTTCTGTATCCAAGGTGTGGGATGGGAGAACAAAAGAAGTCGGGTGACCTCTGCTCCCAGCCTTCCGTCCTTACATACTGCAGATGTGAAGTTTACAGCTAGTTAGATCACCCAACGTCATGAGGTTAGCATGGTGGAACTGAACCCGTATGTGACCTGTATCACCACAAAGTCACCAAGTGCGCCAGGACCGATTCTGAGACTGGCGGGGTATCATCCCCCTTCGTATCCAAGCCGAGGTTGAGGCAGGTATGACGTCGAGGCAAACATTTCTATTACAAAGAGCTCTCGGGTGACCTTCTCAGCCTTATATCCACTGATTACAATGGATGCTTACAGCTGGTTTGACCACCCGAGAACACCCTTCATCGTAGCACTATTCCTGATGGCGTCAAGGCTCTCAAAAGGCACCCGAAATAGATGATCGAATAAGGTTACGGATTCATAACATCTTATGAGAAAGTCTTGACAGGCCAAGGATTCCGTGTTAGGAATACTCCCTGTCCTAGGATTGCCCTAGAGGTGGCACCCCCCTCTCTAGACAATCTAGACAAGAGAAGCCCCTGCGCAGCGGGGCTTCAACAGTCTTTCCAGTCCTCCCCCCTACCCCTTCAGCCCCAGATGGTCACAGGCGCCCTGGTGGTCCTCCCATCATCGGCGCCCTTCTATGCGATGGATGATGATGTATTGACACACACCCGCGCACGTGATAGCCTCAACCGCAAATCTTGGTAGGAGGGGGAGGAGGCTAACAAGAGACGAAGGGGGTGCAATATGACGCCTGAAGAACTTCAATCTCTTGCCATATACCGGAACCATAAGAACTGCCAATGTGTTCATTGCCAAGAAGCTCGGAGAGTATTGTCCGAATATGACAGTCAGCCTAGATTCTGCAAGAGTGAGACATCGCAGAACACCGTGACTCCGGGGCTGTCGTAACCGTCGTGTACTGACACCACTCTCGCAAGCGGGGCCACCTTGATGGAGCCCCTTCCCTCATCTGCCAGTTCAGCACAAAAGAGAAGGGAGCCAACTAAGCCCCCTCTCTAGTCTCAGCCTCTTTGGCTGTCCCTCTCCCGATCCAAGTGGGTGATCGCCTCGGCGCCCATGCACTTGCAAATGCAAGATTGTGGATGGGCCGTTACGATGATTGACGGATAGGTAATTAGAGGTTATAATAGGTGAATATACGTTAGAAAGGAGTTAGCCCACTCGAATCCCGCATACACGGTCTCATAGCAACCACAGGTTGTCGAAGCATACGAAGGCAGATCGGAACGGTGAGCACAATGCGAAGAATAAAGCCGCTTGAGGATATCATGGACGCCTTTGGAGGCGATCTTCTATCACTCATTGCGGGCCATGATATAGACGCGGACAGGCGACAGCGTAACCGTGAGTTTGTCAGTTCTGGCAACTACAATTTTGTTCTTGGCATTCACGGAGGGAGATGCAGACTCGCCTCAAGTATCCCATGGCCCCCCATGCCTGCTTTGGCCCTACCCTGACCATACTTCTCTATATCCCCAATGAGATGAGTGTTCTTGGCAACACGATCTGGATAGTTGGTCGTGTGCGTGAATGGAGTCCACTGAGTGGGCATCAATGACTGAAGTAAGAGGATACAAGACAAAGGAAGGAGAAATAGATGGCAAGTAAGGCAAAGGTCAGCAAGTTGGAGCCGCTTGGAGACAGGGTAGTGATTAGACCCTCTAAGCGTGAGGAAGTGTCCAAGGGAGGCATAGTCATACCGGACACGGCCAAAGAGAAACCCCAGGAGGGCGAAGTGGTCGCTGTCGGCCCAGGCAAGATGACTGATGAGGGAAAGAGGATTGCGATGGACGTGAAGGTCGGAGACATCGTTGTCTACGCCAGATACGCCGGCACTGAACTCAAGATTGATGAAGAAGAACTAGTCGTCGTTCGCGAAAGCGACATTCTGGCTAAGAAGAGCTAGGGAAGGAGTAACACATGGCAGGAAAACAGATTATCTTCGGTGAGGAAGCTAGGCGAGCCCTCAAGAAGGGCGTGGATATCCTGGCCGATGCCGTTAGGCCGACACTGGGACCCAAGGGACGCCCCGTAGCTATCGACAAGAAATGGGGTCCACCCATGGTCATCAACGATGGTGTCAGCATTGCCAAGGAAATCGAGCTTCCCGACCCGTACGAGAACATGGGGGCCCAGCTTCTGAAGCAGGCGTCAGCCAAGACGAATGACAAGTGCGGTGACGGCACCACTACTTCCACATTGCTGGCTCAGGCGATGGTTTCCGGCGGCTTCAAGAACATCACTGCCGGGGCGGATGCTATGGCCATCAAGCGTGGTATTGAGAAAGGCGTTGGCATCTTGGTAGAGGAGCTGAAGAAAAAGGCCATCTCGGTCTCCGGCAAGGAGCAGATTGCCCAGGTGGCCACCATCTCCGCCGTCGATGCTCAGATCGGCAGCCTTATCGCCGATGTGATGGAGAAGGTGGGCAAGGATGGTGTTATCACTGTAGAGGAATCCAAGGGGCTCTTGTTTGAAACCGAGTTTGTGGAAGGCATGAAGTTTGACCGTGGCTACATCAGCCCCTACTTCATCACCAACCCCGAACGCATGGAGACGGTTATCGAGGATCCGTACATACTGATCACGGACAAGAAGATCTCTGCCGTGGCCGACATACTGCCGGCTCTGGAGAAGATACTCCAGGTCAGCAAGAACCTGGTCATCATTGCGGAGGATATAGATGGTGAGGCGCTGGCCACGCTGGTGGTCAACAAGCTGAGAGGCACCATCAACTGTCTCGCCGTGAAGGCCCCAGGCTTCGGTGATCGCCGCAAGGCCATGCTGGAGGATATAGCTGTCCTCACTGGCGGTCAGGTGATCTCCGAGGAAGTCGGACGGAAGCTTGACACGGTAACGCCTGCTGATCTCGGCCGATGCCGCAAGGTAGTAGCGGACAAGGACAACTGCACTGTGGTCGAGGGCAAGGGCTCGGAAGAGAAGATCAAGGCCAGAATGAAGCAGATCAAGGCGCAGATCGACGAGACTACCTCCGACTTCGACCGTGAGAAGTTGCAGGAGAGGTTGGCGAAAATGGCTGGCGGAGTGGCGGTCATCAAGGTTGGCGCAGCCACCGAGACCGAACTGAAAGAGAAGAAACATCGCGTTGAGGACGCTCTGTCAGCAACCAGGGCCGCCGTAGAGGAAGGCATCCTGGCCGGCGGTGGAGTGGCTCTTCTGAATGCCTCCGCTCACCTTGACCAGTACATCAAAGAGGGTGGCGACGAGGCTACTGGCGTCAAGGTCCTGAAGGAGGCCCTCGAGGAGCCGATCAGGTGGATTGCCATAAACGCCGGCGTCGAGGGATCGGTGGTGGTGGACATGGTGAAGAAGGGCAAACCTGGCGTCGGCTATGACGCGCAGAAGAACGAGTACGGAGACATGGTGAAGAAGGGCATCATTGACCCGCTGAAGGTGGTCAGGACGGCGCTCGAGAACGCCTCCAGCGTGGCCGTGATGATATTGACCACTGAGGCACTGGTCAGTGATATCCCGGAGAAGGAAAAGGCTCCGTCGATGCCACAGATGTCTCCTGAGTACTAAGCCACAGTAAGCGAAGTGTAAACCAGGGGGCGGTTCCTCTTCAGGAACCGCCCCCTGTGATGAGGCAAGCGATGGGAGGACTTAACATGCCGACCTACGAATACCAGTGCACGCCGTGTGACCTCAAGTTCGAGGTCAAGAGGGGCTTCAGCGAAAGTCCAGGAGCCAGCTGCCCCAAATGTCAGTGCCAAGCACAACGCATCTTCTCGCCAGTGCCCATTGTCTTCAAAGGACTCGGGTTCTATGTCACTGATAACGCAGCCGAGGGGAAGAATGGACATGACAGCAAGAGGGATGGAGACAAGCCGGCAGAAAAAGCGTCGGAAATAGAACCTGCCAAGAACAAGCCAGACGAAGTCAAGGTATGTTAGCGTGGCCGGAGATCTGCCGCCCGGGTAGGTGGCAAGTCAAGGTCTCCTAGGCAACGACGATAAGAGACATCTGGCAACCTCCTCTTGGTGCTCTAGACGTCAGGGCCATCCCCAGTGCTGCCTTGTAGAAACTCCAGGCTATCCTCCCCTACCCCTTTCAGCCCCAGATGGTATCAGGGGGCCATCTGTGAGGTCCTGGGATACTGCGAATCTTCAGCTTCCACGGCCGGACCTACTTAGATTCTGATCTCAAACGGTATAGACGCGGGTGTAGGTCTATCGCGGGCCTGCGACATTCAGACCGTTTACGAGCCCAGCTAGATTTTCCTGCATTTTCCAGATGACAACTGGACGGGTTTCGCTCCCCTTGCCATTCAGGCTGCCACACCGTCTAGAGCCAGATACCTGGCAGTCAGAAGGCAGTGGGTTTGAGTCCTACCAGGTCCACCTGCAAAAGTGTAGCAAGTGTATGGCAAAAGTTAGCAGATCACTTGCTGGGTGCTTCAGACAATCGTGCCCCGTGCCCCTTCCCAATCTGTTCAAACAGCTCTCCAGGTCTTTGTCTTTCTAAGGATCAGGTCATGGCACATCTGGCATAAGCGGATCGCATGCTGGCGGGGGGACTGTCTCATAGCCCATGGCTCGATATCCACGCAGGCGCTTCTGAAACATCCGTAGCAATGTTGGGATCCCTCGGTCCACATAGTCATAGATTCGAACCTCCGCCTTCCCGGAATGGAGACGATGCAGTCGCCCAGCCTACTGCACTAGAGTTCCCTTCCAAGAGACAGGCATGGCTAGGAAGAGTGTGTCAAGCCGTGCGTCATCAA
>DAIQQD010000330.1:0-1505 GCA_036787015.1 Chloroflexota bacterium | reverse complement strand
GGAATACCAGATACAGCTTCCTGTGAAGAGGCATCTTGACCTTCATGTTGGTGAAGACGGCTTTCATACTCGGGTGCCTCTTGGGAGACGCACTCCCGCCATGGTTGTGCGTCTTGCCTTCGGAGTCATCCGTCATCGTCCACCCCCTTGGACCGGCATCACCTCGATGACCTTGTTCTTTCCCGATAGGCCACTGACGATCCTGAGCCGGCTTTCAGGGACTCCGAAGTGCCTGGCGAGCAGCTTCAACACCGCCCGGTTGGCCTTCCCCTCTACCGGTGGCTCCTTGACCCGGACCACGTAGACGTCTCCACCCATTTCCTTCGTGACATCTTCCGTCTTGGACCGTGGCTTAACCTTGACCTGGACCTTCAACCGGTTCCTCTCGTCTCCAACCGGGGCTACAACAGCTCCAGCAATTCAAGCGGCTTCCTGATGAGTACCTTGGCACCATTCTTGATCAGTTCGTCAGCGGAGCGAAAACCCCAGAGCACCCCCACCGCGTACATGCCAGCCGCGTTCGCCGTCTTCATGTCGATATCCGAGTCGCCAACGTAGAGTATCGCCGCCGGCGGCAAGCGGAGGCGCCGGGCAGCCTCCAAGGCCCCTTTGGGGTCGGGCTTCCTGGGCAGATCGGATGTGGCACCCACGATCACATCGAACTGCCACCGTGGCAGCAGTCTGGCCGCCATTGTCCTGGTGGAGTCATCCGGCTTGTTGGTCACGATCGCCATCTTGACACGGCGGGCCGTCAGGGCATCCAGCAGCTCCGGGATGCCTTCGTAGGGTTGGGTGTGATTCGGCCAGCGTTGACGGTACTCCTGCCGGACGTCAGTAAGGGTTTTGGTTACGGTGGCTTCATCGCGGTGTCCCTCTGGAAGTACCCGCCGGGCGAGTTCTTCGATGCCGTCCCCTACGAAGTGCCGGTAGGCTTCGAGGCTATGCTCCGGAAAACCGGAACGGTTGAGCACGCTGTTCACCGATTCCGCCAAGTCCTGCAGCGTGTCCAGCAGCGTCCCGTCGAAATCGAAAACGACGGCCCCGTATTTCATGCTGGAGTCCCTCTACAAGATAGCAGGGCGATGGTTACAGGTCAATCGAACCAGATCCGGTATCGTCGGTGAGCGAGGAATCCGCGGAGAATTCCTCACAAGGGGTGCAGGGGAACCTCCTGCCGGGGTTCCGAGGTGTCTTCGTCTTCCTCGGGCTGATTCGAAGATGCCGACCCCAAGACCAGTATCTCGTTGAGCCGCGACCGTGTGAGAGATATCATGGCCCTCAGTTGCTCATTCTCTTGGCTGAGCGTCTGAGACTGCGCAATGGCTTGGTTCCTCTCCTGCCTGAGCACCTGGGCCTGAGCGAGAGCCTCGTCCTTCTCCTGCCTGAGCGTCTGGGCCTGAGTGATGGCATCGTCCTTCTCCTGCCTGGGCAACTGGGTCTGAACGATAGCCTGGTTCTTCTCCTGCCTGAGCACCTGGGCCTGCAGTTGCTCATTCTCTTGGTTG
>DAIQQD010000017.1:9134-17736 GCA_036787015.1 Chloroflexota bacterium | reverse complement strand
AAAGAGTTCAAAGAGTTCATCATGCGCGGCAACGTCATGGACATGGCAGTCGGCATCATCATCGGCGCGGCCTTCAGCGCCATCGTCAACTCCCTGGTGAAGGATATCATCATGCCACCCATAGGCCTCATATTCAACAAGGACTTCACCAACCTCTTCTGGGTACTCAAGGAAGGACCCGAAATCCCCGGACGATACGAGACCCTAGCTGATGCACAGGCCGCAGGTGCGGTCACCATGAACTATGGGAATTTCATAAACTACGTCATCACATTCCTCATCGTCGCCTTCGTCATATTCATGCTGATCCGCTGGGTCAACAGAATGCGCCGCGCCACCGAGAAGCCGAAGGAAGCGCCGGCAGTCACCACCAAGGACTGCCCGTTCTGCCTGTCCGCGGTTCCCATCAAAGCCACCCGCTGTCCGCATTGCACGTCTGAACTGAAAACTGGATAACGCCAGGGTTTCTCAGTTGCCCGTCTCTGACGGCTGACGGAAAGGCCCACCTTGTCGTACTCGGGCAAGGTGGGCCCTATTCGTTTCCCACGGTGCTTCCGCTATGGAGACACTTCTGTAAGGTTCGTGGCATGCCTTGAGAGGTGGACGTGAGGCATCAGTGTTACGTTAATCACGACGAACATGTCGTGGAGGATGGTATGAAGGGCGCAATGCGCAAGGTTCACGGCGAGCGTGGTTTCACCCTGGCAGAGTTGCTGGTGGTGATGCTCATCCTGGGCGGGCTGGCATCCATAGCTGTGTTGGCCATTACACGCTTCAATGGCAAAGGCACCGCCGAGGCAGCCAATACCGAGGTCCACAATGCTCGTGCCGCCATATCTTGTTGCCTGGCTGACGCAGGTGCAGCCCAACTGGACACTGACGTGCCCGTGAACTGGGATGGCAGTCAGACAGTGATAACGGCCACAGGCGCCGGAGGGATAGTCTACGATGCCGCAGATGCGCTTCGAGGCAAACGTCTTAAGGCCACATACACAGTGAATCCGTCCGGCGAAATCACGGGTGTAGCCGATCAAGACTGGTCGGGCATCACCTGGGAAAACGGCCACTGGGAGAAGGACGAGTAGAACGCTTGCGGCCGAGTCTTTCCAATGATGCTGGCGGCTGGGTGAGCCGCCAGTTCCGTTTCTGACGGACCGGTGCTGCAGTGCATCCATCCGTGATACATGACCTCATGACAACCACGTTTCCTCGAATCACATCCTGCCTGCCTCCCGGACATTGCCGCCAGAGGAAGCGTCAGTCTGACTCAGTTCTGATAAGGTCTGCCGGGCAGGAGCATGTCTCTCAGCTCCAGTTGAGAAAAACTTGAGAATTCCTCGGGTCTCCGGGGTACGCAGATGTGACAACCCTGATGTAGGCTGGGCGCTGATGGGTGACGGAGGTCCATCCAGTCGACAAACGCTTGCTTCTGCCGGGAGTGCTTCTGTTACATTTATGTTATACTGTCTCGCTGTGGGAGAAGACCCCATCAACCGACCGACATGGGGGGTTGAGGGGAGGGGACTAGGCAACAGGGCGGCCGCAGAGCGGACGGCCCCTTCTTTCTGTGGCCGGAGTGGAAGCCACGTGTTCAGCGAGACCCTACCCCCTTCCAGAAACTCTCGTTCATTCAAGGTGTACTCCTCCGGCTCTGCCTCAGCCAGGGAAGCCTGTCAGCCATCACAGGGCTCTGCTGCCCTCGTGTCGCGACCGGACTCCCCCTCGCGATCCAGGGACGCCCAGATCTCTCAGGGTCAAGACTCGGGACTGCCAGGAATTGAACCGCCTCAAAGGAGCAGATGTTATGGCCGCTAGCGGCTCAAGCATAGAACTCCCCAGACGAATTGAGAGACTGCTGGAGCTCACCTACAACCTCTGGTGGAGTTGGCATCCCGAGGGACGAGATCTCTTTCGCATGCTGGACTACGGTCTGTGGAAGGCCGGCGCGCACAATCCAGTCAAGATATTGCACGAAATCGGTCCCGAGAAACTGAAGGCTGCCAGTACCGACCCGGCTTTCCTGGCGCTGTACGATTCGGTGATGGCCAGCTTTGACGCGGACATGGCGGCCAGCGATACGTGGTTCGCATCAAAGCACCAAAACAAACTCACCGGTCCCATAGCCTACTTCTCTGCCGAGTTCGCCATACACAGCTCGCTCCCTCTGTATGCCGGCGGGCTGGGGATTCTCGCTGGTGACATCTGCAAAGAGGCCAGTGATCTGGGACTGCCTATGGTCGGCGTGGGCCTCATGTACCCCCAAGGCTACTTCCGGCAGCGCATATCGGCCGACGGGTGGCAGGAAGAGACCTATTCCCGATTGGATTTCGATGAAGCCCCCGTTCTACCCGTGTTCTCCTCGGACGGAGAGAGGATATTGGCCAGCGTTCAGTTTGGCAACAGGCTGCTATCACTTGTGGCGTGGCAGGTGCGAGTTGGAGCCACGACCCTCTATCTGATAGACACCAACATCGAAGACAACTCCCCCCACGACCGCGACTTGTCTGCCCGCCTTTACATTGCCGATCGAGAGGTGCGTATCCAGCAAGAAATCGTCCTGGGCATAGGGGGAGTGCGAATCCTGAGAGCGCTGGGCATCCAGCCGTCGCTGTGGCACGCTAACGAAGGCCACACTGCGTTCATGATGCTGGAGCGTATCAAGGAGAAGGTCGCCACGGGCACAGCTTTTGATGAGGCGCTGAGAAATGTGCGGGCGACTACGGTCTTCACCACGCATACCCCGGTACCGGCAGGTCACGACGTATTCTCCATTGACTTGGTGGACAAGTACCTGTCTGACTACTACGCCCAACTAGGCAGCGATCGCGAATCTGTCCTCAAGTTGGGGCAGGCGAACCACCAAGACAGCGGTTTCAATATGACGGCTCTGGCTTTGGCTACCAGCGAGCGCTGCAATGCCGTGAGTCAGCTTCACGGCATGGTGGCGCGGAGGATGTGGCAAGGATACTGGCCACGGGCAAAGAAAGAGGCCGACGTACCTATCGTCCACGTCACCAACGGAGTCCACGTGCCTACATGGGTTGCTCCCGAGATGAACAGGCTGTTCCAACGATACTTGGCTGCCGACTGGATCGACAGACACGATGACCCCGAGCTCTGGGCCCGCGTCGCGGACATTCCGGATGAGGAACTGTGGAAGGTCCGCCACAGGCTCAAGATGAAGCTGGTCAACTTCATTCTGGAGCTGGCGCAGAGGGGCTGGTCCAGTCGCGCTGTGGAAGCTCAGCAGGTAGTGGCGATGGGCGCCCTGCTCCATCCAGAGGTACTGACCATTGGGTTTGTCCGGCGCTTCGCGGAGTACAAGCGTCCGGCGCTGGTCTTTCACGACGTCGAGCGACTCAAACTCATCGTTGGTGATCCCTGGCGCCCGGTTCAGATCATATTCGCGGGCAAGTCACATCCAGCCGATTCGCCGTCGAAATCGCGACTGCACGGAGTCTGTACCTTGGCCGCCGATCGCGACTTCCAGGGCAAGATAGCCTTCCTCGGGGATCATGACATGCACACAGCGCATTATCTGGTCGCCGGCGTGGACGTGTGGCTGAACAATCCTCGCCGCCTCCAAGAAGCCTGCGGCACCAGTGGCATGAAGGCTTCGCTCAATGGAGTGCCTCATCTGAGCGTAAGCGACGGTTGGTGGCATGAGGGCTACAACGGCAAGAACGGCTGGAACATCGGCGATGGCGTTGAGCCCAACGGACCAGAAGACGAGGACCGCATAGACGCAGAGTCGCTCTACAGCATTCTAGAGCAGGAAGTCGTGCCGCGCTTCTACGAAAGGGACCGCAACGGGGTTCCTCACGGCTGGACCCGTGTTGTTAAAGAGGCGATACGCTCTGTGGTGCCAATATACTGCGCGCGCCGAATGCTCAAGGACTACACCGGTCAACTGTACTTGCCGCTGGCATCCGGAGAGGTCGGCGAACACCGGCAGAAACCGACAGCCCCAGGTAGCCTCTAATCCTCAGGGCGACCTTCCATGGCACACCCTAGTCTGATTCCGCTGTCTGGGATTCTCGCCTGGCCGCGTAGCTAGCTCTCAAGCGTTGGTGCTGGGTCAGCAGCTTCTTCCGCAACCTGATGTTCTTGGGCGTCACTTCCACCAACTCATCATCGTCTATGAAGTCCAGCGCCTGCTCCAGACTCATCTTCACGGGAGGAGCCAGCCTAACGGCGATGTCGGAAGTGGAGGAGCGAATGTTGGTCTGCTTCTTCTCTTTGCATACATTCACCGCCACATCCTGGCCGCGCGAGTTCAACCCTACTATCATGCCCTCGTAGACCATTGTTCCCGGCTCAATGAAGGTGATCCCCCGTCCCTGCGCGTTATTCAGGCCATAGGTGACAGCCACACCTTCGGCGGCAGCCACGAGCGCCCCGCTCCGCATGGAAACGATCTCTCCCACCCAAGGCTCATAGCCCAACAGAAGCGTGTTCATGACTCCCTCGCCTCGGGTCGCGGTGAGGAAAGCACCGCGGAAACCGATGAGCCCTCTGGTGGATATCTGGAACGCCAGATGCACGTTGCCCTGTCCGTCATTCCGCATGTCAGTCAGCCGGGCTTGCCTCTTGCTCAGGATCTCGGTCAGGATCCCGACATACTCGCTGACCGTTTCGATCTCCAGGGATTCCACCGGTTCGAGAAGGACGTCGTCAACCACCTTGGTGATGGCCTCCGGCTTGGACACCTGGAACTCGAACCCTTCTCGGCGCATGGTCTCCACCAGTATGGCCAGGTGCAACTCTCCCCGGCCTGACACCAGAAATACGTCGGGGCTATCCGTTTCTTCGACTCTGAGACTGATATTGGTCTCCAGTTCTCTGTAGAGCCTTGTCCGCAGATGGCGTGAGGTGCAGAACTGGCCTTCCTTGCCGGCAAACGGCGAGGTATTGACTCCGAAGGTCATTTTCACGGTGGGCTCGCCCACCTTAATCCCGGGCAAGGCCTCCGGCTGCTCTCGGCTGGTTACGGTGTCACCGATGCTCACCTTATCGAACCCGGTCACCGCCACTATGTCACCTGCCAGGGCTTCATCCACCTCCAGCCGTTCCAGCCCCAGGTAGGTGAACACCTGGTCTATCTCATGACTCGAGACATTGCCTTCGCCGTCCACAATGGCCACAGCGTCATGCGGAGCCATCTTCCCCCGATGAATCCTGCCGATGGCGATCTTGCCCTTGTAGTTGTCATAGTCCAGGTTGGATACCATCATCTGAAGCGGCCCTTCTTCGATAGCGGGCGGAGGCACACTCTGGAGAATGCACTCAAACAGAGGAATCAGGTCTTTGCCTTCCGCACTGGGATCAGTGATAGCTATGCCATCCCTGGCGCTGGAATACAGCACCGGGAAATCCAACTGGTCCGCGTTCGTAGCCAACTCCAGAAACAGGTCCTGCGTTAGGTTGACCACTTCCGCTATCCTGGAGGTCTCCCTATCTATCTTGTTGATGACTACAATGGGCTTTAGCCCCCTGCTCAGCGCCTGGCGCAATACAAATTTCGTCTGTGGCATGGGCCCCTCCACGGAGTCCACCAGGAGCAGGCAACCGTCAGCCATATTCATGACACGCTCCACCTCTCCGCTGAAATCCGCGTGCCCCGGAGTGTCTATGATGTTGATCTTCACCCCACGGTAGAACAGGGCAGTGTTCTTGGCCAGGATGGTGATCCCCTTCTCCCGCTCCAGCGGATTCCGGTCCATGATGAGATCCCCCACCTGCTCGTTGTCCCGGAAGACCTTGCTCTGCTTGAGCATGGCATCAACCAGACTGGTCTTGCCATGATCCACATGGGCGATTATGGCTACATTCCTTATGTCACTGCGACGATTCTGGGACAATTTGCCTCCTGGAGTGCGTGCCTAGTTTCCTATATCATGGATGCGCATGCCAGCCTCAGGTGACTCGGCCAAGTCAACGTCTCGGCAAACATGCCTGTTATGCCCGGCAACCCGATGGGCGCAACTGTCAAGGTCTTCCGCGCATCATCCTGTGCGCGTTAGGCAGCCAGTTCGTCAATCCCGATTCTCTGGTCACTCTACTTCCTTGGGCAGCTTTCCCGATCTCTTCACCCACCAGTAGGCCAGGATGGTAGCCAGCACAGTCGATCCTGCCAGCATGCTAACGTACCAGCCGATGTCATTGCTCTGCAGGTTGAAAGCCGAACTGCCGAATATTGTGGCCAGCGTGTTAGGCACGAGAACGGCTGTACCCAACACCGTCAGGTAGGTCATGATCAAAGCCATCCTGTTGTTCATAATCTGAAGCTGGTTATTGTAGATGCTCTGCAGGACCTCCAGCCCTGAAGCCAGAACCTCGGACAAGTGCTCAGCCAACCCGATCTGTCTGTTGACATCCTCTGCCAGCAAGGTCAGCCGGTAGAGCAGCTTGGGATCATCAGTGATGAGTTCAGCATCACCGTATCGCAGGGCATGCAGAACGTCATTTGTCTCCCAGAGGGCATCCAGATAGGTGATCAGGGCATGTTTCATGTCATAGATCTTGGGGCCCAATTCCTGGCGGGGAATATTCGGGTCTGTCATATCCTTGTTGAGTGCCTCGCCCAGTATCTCTACCTGCCGCAGGTGCTCGAAGTTCCTCTCGTTGGTCTCGTCGATGAGGCGCAGGAGGAGGAGGGTCAACCGGTCCTCGGCAGGGATGTCCAGGCGAATCTTCCTTATGAAGGTATCAGCGTATCTCCTCATACGGTGGAACCTACGGTCCACGTTGAGCGGATGGATAGTGAGAATAAAGCTCCGGCGCATTAGGATCAGCAGCGGGTAGGGTTCCACCTGGAACTGACGAACCTGAACTGAAGGGAGCCTCATTCCCATCTCGGTATCGAAGTCCTGGTAAGTAGTTCGAGACTCCACGGTGAGAGATGAGACGAGGGTGTCGGTGAATCCAGCCCTGGAAGCAGCAATAGGACAATCTCGATCATAGTTGTCGGTCCAGTAGTCAATCCAGGCGATGACTGACTCTCTCACGATGTCTGCGAACTGGGCCGGCGACTCGGAGTCACCCTTGAATATGCTCCCGTCAGGCGCGACGGCAACGCAGAACCACTGCTTTGGGTACCCCTCTGACGGGGGAGCCGCCACCACTTCGGGGTTGCCATCGGTTCGTATGTCAGCCATCGACCTATCCTTTCCTGCTGGCCTCAAGTACCTGCCGGCCTCTCCAGTAGGTCAACAGGTGTCAGCACTTTCCCGGTTCCATCACAGGAGTATGCACCCAGCATGACATCCAACACCATGTACAGTCATGTCCAATTGCAGTCGGACTTCAGACTCGGCTGATTGCGCACAGTTCCCTTGGTAGCAAGTATAGCACTCAGAGGGCAATATTCCCACGTGTCCGTTGATGCTTGTCCCCGAGATCCGGGGCCGGGTGTGGTTTTATAGAGTCCGGCCAATGGAGCCCTGCGGCACCCGTATCTTGAGGCAGGCAACCGGACCGAAGTGGACACGCAGTGCACCACGCGTGATCAACAAGAGAGACCTGCCGACGCCAAGCCAACCGCGCCTTCCGCTGGCTACAACGTGACCCAGACCAGTTGCCAACAGGTCGATCGCGCTGTCCGAACACTCCGGTGACTCTGTGATATGATACGCATTTGGCAGGTCTATCTCAGACCGCGAGGAGGTACGCCCCATGAGGACGGTGATCATCTACAACTCCCTCCTGGGAACAACGAAGAAGTACGCCATGTGGTTGCGGGAAGCTCTGGAAGCAGACGTTTCCAAGGCGAATGCAGGGCGGAGAAGCGCGCTGGACTATGACCTGATCATCGTTTGCTCCCCCACCTACATTGGCCAGATCAGGCTCCTTGGTTACTTGAAGAAGCGATGGAGCATCCTCCAAGGTAAGAGGGTCATACTGATCGCAGTAGGGATGGCACCTCCGGAGAGCCCGGACAGCAGAGAGAGCTACGAGAACATTCCGGAGGAGATTCGCAATAGGATCAGATATTTCAAACTGCCCGGCAAGATAGGTCCGGCAGGCAGGGCAAAGGTCAGACAGGAGAACCTGCAGCCGGTCCTGGAATACATACGCTCCATCCGAGGGTAGGACTGAGGCATCGCCGCGACCACCATGTGCCAAAGCCGATGGAAAGGACTGCCATGCATCGGGCAGACAGGCCAGACTGCAACGTCCGATCAGCAACGCTCGCCGACGCACCGGTGGTAGCTGCCTTACTCCGAGGGTTGGGCTGGTTCGCCCTCATGAATGAGGAATCACCAGCCGAGACAGAAAGGCGTCTGGCAGGACACCTCCGCCTGTGTCTGTCTGATGAGAGTCACACGGTGCTGGTCACCGAGAGCCCCGAAGGCGCCATCCTGGGCTACGTAGCCGTTCACTGGCTGCCGTATCTGATGCTGGCAGGCCTCGAGGGCCATGTCTCGGAACTCTTCGTCAGTGAGTCCGCGCGGGGCGCGGGTCTGGGCACCAGGCTCCTGGAGGCGGTGAAGGACATGGCCATCAGCCGCGGCTGCTCCCGGCTGATGCTGGTCAACCGGAAGAGCCGCGAGTCCTACCAGCGCGGCTTCTATCGGAAGCTGGGCTGGGAGGAGCGCGAGGA
>DAIQQD010000017.1:0-9034 GCA_036787015.1 Chloroflexota bacterium | reverse complement strand
ATGAGCATGATCGATAACCTCGAGTTTATCAGAGACAACGGCATCGACAAGTTCCTGCGCCGGCAGGCCAAGAAGTACAAGTGTCCGACCTGCGGGGGCACGGTCTGTGTACATAACGGCCGATGTTATGAATGTGATTCGGCAGAGGGCTGAAACCGGTGTCCTGCTTGCAGGCTGGACGTCCAACAGAGGTCGCAGCCGCTACTTCGGGCTGGGCTTCTTCCCGAGAGCCAGGCTAATAGCATTGACCAGTTCCTCCGGCTTCTGCGACCCTATGAGCAACCGGCTTCCATCCGATAGTTCCAGCATGACTCCGCGGTTGCCGCTCACATTGTAGGCCTTGCCGCTGCGCCCGTAGCGGATGCCCCAGCCCCCATAATCCCGGATCGGCCTGTATATGTGCACTTCATACTTCGACAGAGTCTCAGCCGATATCCGGCGGAAGGACCAATGAAATGGGAAGAAGCGGTAGTACAAACCATCGCTGCGCACTTCCACAGTCAGGTTTGCCACCAAGAAGAGAACCGGAAAAGCAATTCCGAAGACGAGAGCTATGACCATCATCACCGTGTCCGGAGCCGGGTTCTGGCCAAAGGGCCTGCCCAGCACGATCTGTTCCACAAAGCCCCACACGGTGACTCCGAAGATGCCGGCAATCAGCAGCCATAACCAGGGCTGCCGGAAACGCTGTACTTCTCGACAGAAACAGAAAGTGCTGCTCTCTTTCATCAACGACCTCTGAGGCGCAAAGTCATGTCACAGACCCTCACACTGCGGCAGTCAACCGGCAGTTTCGCTCGGAGATTCAAATTCGCATACGGCCGGGTTGGCCCGGATCCTGTCAATCAAACCGGTGATGTCGTTCTGAAGCCAACCTTCGGCAGACAAGACCCGCCGCACCAGTTCCACACTGGCCTCGTACTCGGGGCTGACCAACTCCACCACCCCCAGCCTCTTAATATGGTCGACATCCTCCTGTCTATGCACCCGTGCTACGACCCTCAATTCGGGGTTCAGCTTCAGGGCTGCTTGCACAGTGGCCGAAACAGCCAGCGGATCAGGATAGGTCACCACCAAAGCCTTGATCTTCTTCATATCGAGGCTCGACAGGACATGCATGTTGCTGGCATCACCGTAGATGGATGGCACACGGTCGCACCTGGATTTGTAGGTGACTTCGGGGTCAATGTCGATCACAACGCAGGGTACCCGTGCGTCCCGTAGAGCGCGAGCTACATTCTGTCCCACCCGACCGTAACCGGCAATGAGGACTGTGTCCGGTGACTGCTGTGGCTCCGGCGCATATGCATCGGGGCTGACAGCGCCATTGAGAATGGTCGCCAGTCGGGTCAAGGGAACTCTGTGATGTAGCCAACCGACCAGGCCCATAGACAATGGCGTGAGCAGCATGGTGACGATGGCACTGGCAACTATCAGAGAGTAGAAATCCTGTGTGACCACGCCCATGTCGATCCCGGTTTGCGCCAGAATGAAACTGAACTCTCCAATCTGGAACAGGCCGAACCCGGTGAAGATGGCTATCCTGCCGTTGTACCCGAACAGGCGCACTATCCCGGACACAAGGCCGATCTTGATAGCTGAGATGGCCCCAACCGTTGTCAGCACCAGAACCCAGTTTTCAGCCACAAACCTCAGGTCCAGCAGCATACCGAGTGATACAAAGAAAAGGGTGGCAAACACGTCACGCAACGGTGTGACCTCTGCCAGTACTTGGCTGGCGAACTTCGACTCACGCAGGACGAGGCCGATGATGAACGCGCCGAAGACGACTGAGAGCCCGAGGACACCGGTGGCCAGAGCCGCTCCAAGACACAAGACCACCACCGTGAGTAGGAACAGTTCTCGCGTCCGCACGCCACCCACGTTGCCCAACAGCCATGGCAGGACCCAGGCTCCAGCAGCAACGGCCAAGACCACAAAGATGAGCGCCTTGCCTGTGGCCTCCGCAAGCAGCCAAAGCGGATTCTGTCCGGATGCCCCCAGCAAGGACTCCAGGAGCACCAGCACCACGATGGCGATGTCCTGAAGTATCAGCATGGCGATCATGATCCGCCCATGGGTGGAGTCAACCTCACCACGGTCCATGAGTATCTTCAGGCAAACCATGGTGCTGCTCAGAGATATGCACATGCCGAATACGGCTGACTGAGCCAGTGTCCAATCGAATGCAAAATAGCCGAGTAGAATTCCGGCCGCTGCGGTCAGGGCTATCTGAGTTACACCACCCCACAGTCCAACTCGGCCCACTTGGCGCAACTGCGCAACGGACACCTCCAGCCCGAGGGTGAACATTAGGAGTGCCACGCCTATGGTGGCCACGGACTCGACCAGACCCTGGTCACTCACCCAGCCCAGCGCATGAGGGCCAATAGCCGCACCAATCACCAGATAGCCTAGTATGATCGGCTGCCTCAGCCGGTGGGCAATCATTCCGCCGACCAGAGCCGCTGCCAGCAGGATGGCTAGACTCGCAACTGCACTTGATTCATCCATCGGTGTTGCCTGGCAAGGAAGTTGATCGTATTCTAGCGTAGAATGAAGCAAAGTGCACAGCCCCCTTGGGGTCAACTCAGGACAGGGGCTGCATCACACGGAGCATCTGAAGGAGGGCTCTCATGGAAGTGCTGGAGGCCATAAGGGACAGGCGCAGCATCAGGAGATATCAGAGGAAGGGTGTGCCCGACGAGAAGCTGATACAGGTGCTGGAAGCCGGACGCTGGGCCCCCTCGGCTCACAACTGCCAATGTCGCAAGTTCATCGCGGTGAGAGACCAGGAGACGAGAAAGGAACTGGCTCACATCGCCACCTACGGAAGCTTCCTCGCCGAGGCTCCGGTGGCCATTGCCGTCGTGATTGACCCCTCGCTCTCAAACCATCCCGTGGAAGACGGAGCCGCGGCTACACAGAACATGCTTCTGGCGGCACACGCCTTGGGCCTGGGGAGTTGCTGGATAGGCTCATATGGTTCCGGCTATGAAGACGGGGCCAAGCGAATCCTGGGTATACCTGATGACAAGAGGCTGCTGTCATTGATCTCTCTGGGGTACGCCGCTGACAGCGGCGGCACTACCAGGATTGAGCTGAGCAAGCTCGTATGCTATGAGCGCTTCTGGGACTTCAGACTCGAAGACACGCGGACTCCCTAGAAATGAGGGAGGGGGAAGCGATTGCGTCCCCCTACGTCTTCTCAAGATGACATGGCCTCACTGGTAGCCACCCCCTCCCTCTCCGGGCTATTTGATTCTCACCTCTATCAGATCCACCTCCCGTCTTCGACCTCCCCAGCAACACAGCGCGATGCTTCTGCATCTCTCGCTCGTCTGGAGACGTTATGTGGGCCGTTTCGGCCCACACCAGTACTTAGTCGACTGACCCACCCGGAATCCTTCAGTGAGTATCACCAGTCGTTATGGAACCGAAGTCTCAAAGCGCTTCTTGTCCCGCTTGCAGATGATCTGCACTACGTTGCGTGCCGAAAAAGCAGCCGAGGGTATGCCGCCGCCGGGCGCAACCCATTGCCCAGCCATGTAGAACCGATCCAGTCCTGGCAGGGTCTTCTTGATCTGGAGGGTCAACTTGCCAGGAGTGATCATCCATCCTTCGAACGAACCCTGCCAATTGCCAGTGTAGCGATGGAAAGTGACCGGCGTGGCTACATCACACATCTCCACCTGAGAAGCGAATCCGGGCCAGCGCTTGTCCAGCGCCGTAATAACTTGGTGGGCCGTCTTCTCTTTGGCCGCACGATACTGTTCCGGGTCTTCCCGCAACTTCTTCCAGTATCCGTAGTCAGACCCGATCATGCATATCACTACCGTCTTTCCCGCCGGAGCCAGCGAAGGATCGTGGTTGTAGACGTGAACATCCAGCCTTTCACGCAGCCGGCCTCCAATGGCCACCGGCTCAACGAGTGGCATGTTGAAGCCGCTCAGGGTTCGAGGAACGTCACTGAAGGTTCGATTGACTCCCATCGCCACGTAGACCAGAGGCGGGAAGATGGCCAGTTTCTCATAGTAGCCGCGAATCCTCTTGTCGACGTACTTGCCATCCAGCATCTCGAAGATGGTGGCATACCCATCGGCCGCCGATATCACGTAGTCTCCCCGGTACTCGGTGCCATCCTCCAGCCTGACACCCACTGCCCGGCGGTTCTCCACAATCACCTTGGCCACCTTCGATTTGTACTGAATCCTGCCGCCCAGATCCAGGTATCGCTTCTCAATGGCCCGCGAGAACTCCAGCGATCCGCCCAGAGGATATCCCGATCTCTGCCGGTGAAACCCGGCCATGAATGCCATCAGAGGAAACATGGAGAACTCGGGAAACCAAATCAACGGAAAGACCTCCTTGAGAAAAGGGCTCTTCAAGCGAACCGCGAAATCCTGCATACTCATACTGTCCCACTTCCGGATCGTGCCCAGGAAAGGCATCATCTTGAAGAGCATCTTCAAGCCATCAATTGGACCGTATAGCTCGGGGGCCTTGCCGATGGGCATCTCGAAACGGAGGCATTTGCGCGCGTCTTTGATGAAATCCCTGATGAGGTCTCCATCCTCTGGCGACAACTGCAGCATGTGCTGTTCCAGACGTCCCAGGTCACTGTGGAAAACAAACTCTTCGCCATGTCTCCCTTCAAGTCGACCGAACGCGTCGAAGTAGACCACTTCCCGCCCCTGTATTGCTCCCAGTTCCTGCCAGACCTTGTAGAAACCGGGACCAGGTTTCGAATCCGTCACCCAGTGAAGGCAGCCATCTATGGTGTAACCCTTGCGCGTCCACGCGGTGCACAAGCCCCCGGGCTTGTCATGCATCTCAAGTATCTCGGTGCGGTAGCCGTTCATCTGGCCATAGCAGCCTGCAGCGAGACCGGCTATGCCGGCGCCGATGATGACAATGGACCTATCCGTCATGCTCCGTTCCTCCTCACGTCTCCGCTACGGAGGTCATTAGACACCATTCTACACCACGGCTTGGCGCAGGCAGCGCACACCAGAGAAAGCATGCTTCTTCTCTCGCAACTCTCTCTCAACCCCCCCACTCTTGGGGGTAAAAATGGGGTTGGGGGTGTCCCCCAACCCCTCGGCATGGAAGAATCCTTGCACCCTCTTGGGATTCCGGCGGTGATTGGCGACCTTGGCAACAAGGCTGTGCAGTTTTCGAGACGGCGCTACGAATGATACAGTGGGAACAAGTACTGGGAGATGCTAACGGGTTGAAGACGCCGCTGTCTTAGGGCGGGCACTTGGCGCAGATGGACCGGAATAGAGTGGTGCTCAGGTAGCGGTCGCCCCGGTCGGGCAGTATGACCACGATAGTGCCGCGGTTCATCTCCCTGGCCAGGTGCAGGGCCCCCGCCACCGCCGCCCCACTGGACATGCCCAGGAACAGCCCTTCGCGCGTCGCCAGAAGCCTGGTGGTCTCGAAGGCCTCTTCATCCTCCACGGTCACCTTCTCATCCCAGACCTTCGGCTGATAGATCCTGGGCACGATGGACTCCTCCATGTTCTTCAGCCCCTGTATAGTGTGACCGACGGTGGGCTCCACGCCGACGATCAGGCACTTTGGCTTCTTCTCCTTGAGATACCTGCCCGTCCCCATCAGCGTGCCCGTGGTGCCCATGCCGGCCAAGAAGACGTCGATCTCACCCTTGGTCTGGGAGAAGATCTCCGGACCCGTGCTTTCATAGTGCGCCAGAGGATTGTTCTCGTTGTCGAACTGGTTGGGCATGTAGTACTTGTCCGGGTCTTCCTCAAGGAGATGATGAACTCCCCTGATAGCCCCATCGGTGCCTTCCTTTGCCGGAGTGAGCACAATCTCAGCGGCGAGCGCGGTCAAAACCCGTTGCCTTTCCTGGCTAACACATTCCGGCATGAACAGCCTCAACCGGTAGCCTTTCGCGGCCCCTATAGCCGCCAGGGCGATGCCCATGTTACCGGAAGTAGCCTCGATGATGATTTTGTCTCTGGTGAGATCGCCGGATTCCTCTGCCTTGGCAAGCATATATTGGGCCGGGCGATCCTTGACCGACCCAGAGAGGTTGGCCCCCTCCAACTTCCCCAGAATCCTGACCTTGGGGTTCCCGCCCAAGTTCTCCAAAGGCACGAGCGGCGTATTGCCTATAGCGCAGGCAATGCCCTGATTCTGTTTCTTGGAGGCCCGGGCAGTCTCGGATCTCGCTGCGGCTCTGGCACGCACCATCATGCACCTCAGTTCCAAGAGCAGTTTACGACGCTGAGCCCGCCAAATCAAGCAGGAAGTCATCCCGGCCCGATCCGGCACAGACCCGCAACGGGCAAAGAGACCTTGACAGCCTGCGGAGAGTGAGTGTAGCCTCTAGTCTGGCTGTAACCAGAGGCACCGCTCTGAGAGATGCCAGACTGGCAAGATCGGTCAACCCGACAGATAAGGACGGGCAAACCTAGCCATGAACATCGTCGTCTCCGGCTCTCTGGCTTATGACCGGATCATGGTCTTTCCCGGCCACTTCGCGGATCACATACTGCCGGAGAGAATACACGTCTTGAATGTCTGCTTCCAGGTGGACGGCATGAAAGAGGTACTCGGAGGCACAGCGGGCAATATTGCCTACGCACTCCGGCTGATGGGCGAGAAACCTGTCATCTCCGCCACTATCGGCCGGGACTACCAGAAGTACTTCCAGTGGCTGACCGAGAATGGCATATCTGCAGATGGCATCCGCATAATCGAAAACGAGTTCACCGCCGGTGCTTTCATCACCACCGACCGTGCCGACAACCAGATCACCGGCTTCAACCCTGGAGCCATGAAGTACTCGTCTTGCCTGGACTTTGACTGGCTCGATCCCGCAGAGACCATGATGATAGTCGCCCCCGGCAACCTGGAGGACATGGTCAAGTATCCCCTGGAGTGCAAAGCTAGAAGGATTCCCTGCATCTTTGACCCAGGGCAGTCGCTGCCCATGTTGGATCCGAAAGACCTTTTGCAGGCTATCGACGGGTGCATGATCCTCATTTCCAACGACTACGAACTGGATCTGATCATGAGCAAGACGGGGCTGACCAAGCACCAGCTTCTGGAAAGAACCAGGACCATAATCACCACGCTGGGAGACCAGGGATCCCGGGTCTGCACCCTTCAGGGGGAGACTGCCATCCCTGCTGTCAAGCCCAGAGAGGTGGTCGATCCCACCGGCGCCGGCGACTCCTACAGGGGCGGCCTGATCACCGGATTGGCTCGGGGTCTGGACGTCACGAAGGCCGCCCGGATGGGCAGCGTCTGCGCCTCGTTCGCTGTGGAGTGCTACGGCACTCAGGAGTATGTCTTCAGCCGGGATCAGTTCGAAGACAGGTTGAATGAGCGTTCGCGCTGATCTTAGCACAAGCCTGCGTTGGCCAACGGAGACCCGGCCACCAGAACACCCCGGGGTCTTCCATCCTTCCCTGACTTGCTGCCTCCCATCTTCCGGCACCTTAGTATGATCCGCTGATGGCGAGATACTACGCATTCATACTCGCGGAACACACCCTCTCGCGTTTGCCCAGGAGAGTCAGCTATCTTATTGCGGCTCTGGTCGGCGACATCATCTACCTGGTTTCTCCGCGGATAAGAGGCTCCATTGCCAGCAACGTCAAGCACGTACTGGGACCGGAAGCGGATGATGCTGCAATACGGCGGGTGGTGCGCGGCGTTCTGAGGAATGCGTCCAGGAACTACCTCGACCTGATCAGTATTCCACGCATGAATCCAGAAGAGATCAAGAGGCAGGTCACTCCGCACGGCGTTCATCATCTGGCCGACGCCCTGGCCAGTGGCAAAGGCGTGATGCTGGTCACAGCGCATTTCGGTAGTTTCGACGTCGCCGTACAACTGCTGGCAGTGCACTCAGTACGAACCACCATTCTGGTCGAAGCCCTGGAACCGCAGCGGCTGCTGGACCACGTCGTCTCACTGAGGAGAGACAAGGGACTGAATGTCATACCCGCCAAATCAGGCGCCCTCCAGGCCATGCTGCAGGCACTGCGCAAGGGTGAAGTCGTGCTGCTCGTCTGTGATCGCGATGTCACCGGAGAGGCCCCCAAGGCGCTCTTCTTTGGCGAAGAGACGCGCCTCCCCGACATAGCCGTGAGAATCGCTTTGCGCACGGGAGCAGCCATCATCCCTGTATTCAACCTGCGCCGAGACGACGGCCGGTATGATGTATACGTTGAGCCGCCCATCGAAGTGGAGTCCAACGGGAATGCCAACGTGGCCGAGCACATGAACAAAGTCATCCGCGTCATGGAGAAGTACATCAAGAGTTGCCCTGAGCAATGGGCAGTGCTAGAGCCGGTCTGGCCTGAGAGTCCTCACCGGCCGCAGGTGTAGGAATGTCATCACCTGATTCAAGCACTCACGCCAAGGCCGGACGTCCTGACGCGAAGTGGGCTATCCTCGCCGCCGTTATGCTGGGCAGCATCATGGGGCCCCTCGACGGCAGCATTGTCAACACCGTGCTCCCTTCGATAACAGAATACTTCCGGACGGATATATCCATCGCCCAGTGGGTACCCACTATTTACCTGCTCACCATCAGTTGTCTCATCCTCCTTTATGGGCGTCTGGGAGACATGATTGGCTACAAAACCGTCTTCCTCTCCGGACTAGCAGCCTTCACCCTGACGTCTGTTCTGTGCGGGGCCTCCCAGAGTATCTGGATGCTGATAGCCTTCAGGGCCCTCCAGGGGCTGGCGGCGGGTATGATGATGTCAGTGGGCTATGCCATAGTGACCACCGCTTTCCCGCCGAGTGAGAGAGGCAAGGCGCTGGGCATCTACGCCATCAGCATTGCGGTGGGCCTGGGGCTTGGGCCGACTCTCGGCGGATTGATTGCTCAGCATCTGAGCTGGCGTTATGTCTTCTTCGTTAACGTACCCATCGGGATCACGGCGGTCTTCTGGGGCTACCGAATCATCCCTCAGACCATCCGGAAGGCGGGCCAGCGGCTGGACATCTGGGGAGCGGCCGCGGCATTTCTGTTCCTGACCAGCCTGCT
>DAIQQD010000154.1:0-5284 GCA_036787015.1 Chloroflexota bacterium | reverse complement strand
ACCTGGTTTCGAAGCCTTAACTCGATGACCTCCTCGCGCTCCAACTCTTGCTAGTTAAGGTGTCATCACCAAGACCCTCGACTGATGCCATTGTACCCAGGAAGGCTTCTTTCTGCAATTTCTGTGATGCGAGCGTGATGGGCACCTTTGTATCCAGTTAGGGCGGAGTGATATGATGGCCTGAACATAGACCAGGCAATGACAAGGTTGGGAAGGAGGCGGGCGAATGGAGCCGGTTCAGGGGTTGCAGATCCGCATAATCACAGAAAAGGACTTGCCAGCCATAGTTGAGGTAGACAAGAGGATCACTGGAAGAGAAAGGGTATCAAGTGACCGCCCAGCAGCCAGCAGTCACTTCTGGACTTACTATGCCCCTCTGTCCTTTGTGGGTGAGGTCAAGGGTAAGGTTGCCGGCTTCGTGATTGGCACTATTGGTGGTCCTGAATACTCTCTCCCAATGTGCGGGTGGATCAACATCGTAGGGGTTGATCCAGAGTACCAAGGTCAAGGTGTGGGCAAGGCGCTCGTGAAACACTTCATAGACACCTGCCAGAAGGAGAGAATTAGGGCCCGATGCCTGATTCCGCGGAGAACTGGGCGCTTTGAGAAGATGCTCTTGGCGCTCGGGTTTGAGCACGGAGATCTGGTAGACTTCGTCAGAAACCCTCAGTGAATCACGAGCTATCCTCGCCCGCGCTCACCGGATAGCCTATCCAGCGTTTCGACTGCTTTGATTCGTGGCATGAGGCGTCCGGACTGGAGATGCAGCAGTTCCAGAAGGTCGCAGGGCGTCGCCCCGTCTTTCTCTGCATTCTGGCAGAATTCGACTAGATAGTCGTCCCACAAACCCATGTCGAACATCAGAGTCCTCCTTGAAGAAGAAAACCGACCTTGAGACTATCGGGAATCTCCTTTCGCGATAGGGGTACACTATTGATCTCACCTTCTCTCCCGTTATGTATATGTACCTATCATAATCTATAATTACCTATCTTTCAACCTCAGCTTGGATACAAGGGGATGGTGAGGTGAATTGCCGAGCAAAGAAGATGCCCCACTGCGCAGGGGCTCCTCTTGTCTAGATTGTCTAGAGTGGGGGTGCCTTCTGAGAGCCTTGACACATCACGAATTGTGCTACGATCAAAGGTGTTCTCGGGTGGTCGAACCGGCTGTAACCGTTCCATGGTAATCAGTGGGACACAAGTCCGGAAAGGTCACCCGAGATCATTTCTTGCCGACAGGGAACCTCGACATCAAGGTACCCAACCTCAGGTTGGATACAGAGGAGTCAGTTGTGCCTGAACCAGCTTCTTACCCCTCAGTCCCCAAAACGCTAACCCTATTAACCCTGAATACCTGTGATAGAAATGCCCGAACGGGCAGAAGCCAGTGCATGGCAATAGAGACTGTCAACATCACGTCATCAAGCTTTCCGAGACCGAAGAAACTCACCCTTCACAACGCCGGCATAGGCAGAGTCACTCCCAACTTTGTTGGCTATGACAGTTATGCTGGTCTCGCCCTGCTTCAGGAGTACGATGATCTTGTTCTTCTTGGGCAATGTTCTACGTGCCAGCACATTTCCACCTAGTTGATAATGGGGGGTGATTCTTTATGGCCAAGGACAACGCGGATCTACCGGGGCCATGTGACGCACAAACTCGGCGTGCACAACCAAGTCAGGTTGCTCCGCTATGCTATCCAGGCGGGCATCGCACACCCAGGTAAGTAACCCATCCCCACCTCTCCACGCAGAATCGTGATGCCTCCTATTGGCGTTGACCAGCACTGGCCTCCTGTCCCATAGCTCTGCTCGAGTACAGAAAGACCGAAAGGTCGAAATAAGTAACCCCCACATCCCTCACTTAAGTAGTTTCCCCAATATCGCGACTGGGCTGACCTTCGTGATACTGGGTTGGGTTGCAGGCGTGGTGCCACTTTCTTCTCAAGTCGGACCTGGATTCTTGGGATGGCCATGTGAGAGATGACACGAGAACGGTTGGTGGGGGGTCCGAATCTACTGGAACCACGCCTGCACCACAAGAAGAATGACCAGCCAGCCATCGCGATGGCGTACTCTGAAACAACTACGGTCCTAGACAAGGCAGCGCTAGAACTAGTTGGGTACAAGGAGTGGAAGATGGGACGCGAAGTCATTGGCCCCGACAATACGGTGTTTGTGCTCCTCTCGTTTGAGGGGCCTGACGCTTACTCACTGGCCGGCGGGCTGGGGGTGAGGGTGGATGGTCTGGCAAAGGCGCTGGCCTCGATGGGATTCCCCGTCCATCTGTTCTTCATCGGTGACCCCAGACTGAGGGGGGAGGAGATGATGATGGACGGGCGCCTCGCTCTCCATCGCTGGTGTCAGTGGATCAGCCAGTACTACCCCAGAGGTGTCTACGAAGGAGAGAACGACAAACTTCGTGACTTCAATCAGTCCGTACCCTGGTTCGTGAGTGAACGCGTGGTGAAACCGGCGGCCAGCGCAGGCAAACTGGTAGTCATACTCGGCGAGGAATGGCATACCGCCGAGGCCATGTGCCGCACGAGTGATGCGTTGCATGTCCAGGGCATCAGGGACAGGACGGTCATGTTCTGGAATGCCAACAACACTTTTGGCTTCGACCGTATTGACTGGGACCGGCTGAGCTACACGACGACTATCACGACCGTGAGCCGCTACATGAAACAAGTCCTGTGGAAGCTGGGCATTAACCCCCTGGTGATTCCCAACGGTATTCCGGCCTCTTTACTGGGAGAAGTGGATGACGGTGCCGCCCACAGACTGAGAAGGTCAACGGAAGCCGGAATACTATTATCCAAGGTGGCGCGCTACCACCCGGACAAGCGCTGGAAAATGGCCGTGGAGGCGACGGGAAGGCTCAAAGCCAGAGGGGAAAGAAGCGTCCTCCTCGCCAGAGGTGGAATAGAACCTCATGGTGGGGAGGTCATGAATAGGGCCCGTGCTATCGGCCTGAACATCGAAGAGGTGGATTCTCCAGGGAACACCACTGAGGACTACCTGCGGGCTGTCCAAAATGCCGGGGGCGCAGACTACCTGAACCTCAGGTTCCATTGTCCCCAGCAGTTCCTGCGGATAATCTATCGTGCCTCGGATGCGGTGCTGGCCAACAGTGGGCACGAACCGTTCGGGCTGGTGGGGTTGGAGGCCATGGCCGCCGGAGGCACAGTGTTCACCGGTAGCACAGGCGAAGACTATGCAGTGCACTTGCAGAACTCGGTGGTCCTCGATACCGCCGATCCTCAGGAAATAGAAAACTACATAATCTACCTCCTAGGTCATCCTGAAGAGACTCAAAGGATGCGCCGGATGGGACGGGACACGGCAGCCCAGTTCATCTGGGAGAGAGTCCTGACGAACCTCATACACAAGTTGGAGTATCAGGCGCAAATTCAAGGGCTCCTTGGCAAGTCTGTTACTGAAGACACCGCAGGGAGAGCGTACGAACACATGCCGCCCAAGTCAACGGAAACGTCATGGAGAGCCGAAGAGCGAGATCTTGCTCTCGCAGGCGGCATCTAGTCTGAAATGGCACTTTGTTCGCTCCAGAGAGGAGGGTTGAAATGGCTCAACAGGCACTCTTAGAGGCAGAGGCAAGAACCGCAGTCCGTGAGTTGTCTCGAGACCAGACTCCAGAACAACGCGAGAAGGAGGCCCCGGGCGACATTGCAGCTATCCTAGTCGACGCGGCTGTCCATGCTGGATCCTTGATAGATGCGGTCTGCTGTCGTGTTGGCGATTGGTTGATCTGGAGCACTGCCAACCTCATCCCAGAATGTCAGCTGGTAACCGCGGGGTCACAGGGGGCGTCTGTGGAGGTATTTCCTGTCCTATTCTGCACAGTATCGCCTGTGGATTCAGCGTGCCCATATTCCAGAGAATAGACTGGGAGTATGGCAGAAGGGTAACCTGGCAAAATGCCAGGGGAATATCCTACCACTCAGGCTCACGCTGATGATGCAACGCCAGTCAACATACTGGCACCTCGTCAAATACGTAATCTCCGCATCCCCCACTTAAGTAGTTTTGCCAATATCCAGTTTGTCACCTTTCTGCAACACTGTGACTGGTCTCAGGCGCGAAATGTCTTTGATTTCTCAACATACGATTTCAAGAGGATTGCAGTCTCGCCTACACTAGTATCTCAAGGAGGGTGCCTGTTTCTTCGGACATGTCATTTCTGATGTGTAGTTCAAAATAGGAAAAGAAAGGAGGTGAGCGATGAGAAACTGGAGACTATTGAGCGTAGCGATGGTGATCGCGGTCCTGACCTCTGTCATAGGAGTGGGAGCCGCGCAGGGAGCCGTGGCACCGAACCAGGTGGAGCAGCCCAAAGTGACTGCCTTGGCCCTGCCGTTCGCATGGGTGGACACGGCATTCCCGGTGCTGGTCATTGTCAAGAACCAAGAGGACAGCGCCATTGACGATCCACAGATCTGTATCGAGGTGTCACAGGATTGCACCATAGTGCTGCCTGAAGATGATGCCTGCCAGGAGCCATGGTTCGGTATTCGGGCAAACGGATATGCATTTGCCATCTGGTTTGTCGAATGCTCCGTGGAGGCCGACCAGGAAATCGTGGCGACCATCACGGGCGAAATCGGTGGCGCTCTGGTGAGCGGATCGGACTCCGTCGAGATCGAACTCTGGGACTAGACGGTCTAAGGTTGCTACTTTGCCATCCTAGAGATCTCCCTGGGAGGGAGCGTAACTTGGCATAGCTCGTCAAAGGAACGCCAGCAGTTCTGACGAGCGGCCAAAGACTGGTGAGGGTGGGCAGAAATGCCCACCCTTCTTTTTGAGGCCGTCCCTCTCCTACCCCTTCAGCCCCATATGGTCACAGGGGGCGTATGTGAGGTTCTGGGAGACGGCCAATTCTCGGCCTCTACCGCAGGATTTCCCTACACCTTGATCTCAAACGGTATTATTGATGTGGGTGTAGGTCAATTGCGGGCCTGCCATCCTGTTATGAGGTCTTCCTCACGTTGAGTGCGGTTCAAGTCCATTACCGTTCACCGTTGCCCGAATAGCCAGGGGAGCGAAAGCCGTCCAGTTATCATCTCGTGAAATCCCCACAGCTCTCGCATGGCGCCTATTCGTCTGACCACCTCGGGCGGGGGTGGGGAGGATAACGAAGAAGGGTGGACCTTTCTGCCCGCACGTCTGCAGCAGATATGCGGTTGGCCCAGTGACCCGTTGCAGAACCCCAGGCTGTCCTACCGCCTTCCGTCCAATGGCGACCCTTGCTTCTCAGCCCTGATT
>DAIQQD010000153.1:0-5289 GCA_036787015.1 Chloroflexota bacterium | reverse complement strand
CGGCTTCTGTCCTCTCTTCCAGGACACAGACGCTCTGTCCGGATTTGGCCAGGTATGCGGCCAGAGTCACGCCGTTTGGCCCACCACCCACGATGACAAAATCGTATCTCTCGTCTCTCGGCATACTAGTCTCCTCTCCTCACAATTCTGCGCCTGCTGTGTGGTGCTCGCAGAGAAATCCAATGTAAGCGAAAATCAGGCAAAACTCGATCGCCAACCCCCCTTTCCTTAGTTCCCCACCTCGCCACGACAGTGTTGCATTTCAAGACTGCATTGATGACAGTCCGTTGTACATCGCCAGCCGGCAAATGTCATACAGTTTCGGCGATTCAGATTGGCCCCCCTGGCTCCCAATGTTCTCCAAAAACGGATCACCGCCCTTGTGGGGCGGTGGCCATGTCACTAACAAAAAGGCTTCTGATGTGAGGTTGGTCTCCGGACGAGGGCTGCGGAGCACAGTGATCTCTCGGTGGCAACAACTCCGGAAGACCAGAGGGGAGTATTGGCAATGACCCGGTGCCTGGCTTCTCTGTCGCCCATACTGCCCACTGACAGTGTCAACCCGCCCCTTTCAGATTGTGCGTCACCAACTTGCATGGAGCGGAGGGATGGCTCTGGCCCCGGCTCCAGCACACACTACCACGGAATCAGCCCCGCAGCTATTGTCTCTCTGTCCCAGTTGGGAAGTGGCCGAATGTTAGCTACATACTAAGTATTGTCAAGGTACCAAGTGTTGTCAATATAGCAAGCAACAAGCCGGATGTCAAGTCGATTCTGACAGAGTCTCAGGGGCCTCGAAGGACCTCCCGATCATGGTGTGCTGATGTGGCCTACTGTGTTATCATCACCTTGACTGAAGTGCTGGCGTCCAATTGCGCCTCGAAGCCCTCCTTGATCCTGTCCAGTGGAAACCTGTGTGTTATCAGGTCGCCCGTTCTCACTTGGCCGCTGCGCACAGACTCCATTGCCATGTCCCATCTCTGGCCGCCAGAGCCACGCAGGGTCAGGTTCTTGAAGGCAAACATGGTGCTTGCCAGTTCGGGGGAGATCTCCAGGCTATTCTCGAAGATGCCCACCTGAACGATCCTGCCGAAGGGGCGGGCAATCTCGATAGCCTGGCGGAAGGCGATGGGCGAACCGGAACACTCGAAGACCGTGCCGGCCATCTCTCCGGAGGTGGCGGTGGTGATGGCCTTGATGGGATCAATATCGCGGGGGTTCAAGACCACGCCCGCTCCCAGTTTCTCGGCCAAGGCCAACCTCAGTGGCGAGAGTTCACTGACGATAGTTCTGGCCCCCTTTCCCCCGCATACCTGGGCAATGCATTGCCCGATCATCCCGGCGCCAAGTATTACCACCGTTTCTTTCTCCTGGATGCGCGCGCGTGTGACAGCGTAGCAGGCCACAGCGAGGGGCTCGATGGTGGCAGCCTCCTCCCACCCAAGCCCTTCGGGAATCTGGAAGAACGTCTTCCCCACCATTGGCCGGGGCACGACGACATACTCGGCGAAGGCACCGTCGAGTCCTTCGCCGGGCACCAGCGGTTGCGGGCACCACTCGGCCTGGCCTTGCCGGCACCAATAGCAGCTTCCGCAGTTGCGGTAGCCTATTCCAACCACCCTGTCACCGGTTTTCAGCCCCTGGACCGCCGACCCGACCCGGGCGACCTCTCCGCTGAATTCGTGGCCCAGAATGAGCCGCTCCTGCAGCTTGGCGCCGCTGCCCTTCTTAAAGGCATGAACGTCGGTGCCGCATATGCCGCAGGCCATTACCTTGACCAGGACTTCGTCATCGCGGACCAACGGTGTGTCTACCGTCTCTATTCGGATGTCTCGGGGTCCATAGAGGACAGCGGCTTTCATCATTATTGTGGCATTGCCCTCAATCTATGACACAGCTTGTTCGATGAACTACGTTTCTCAGAAGCGGTGCGCCTATCCTCTCCATCAGTCATGTGGCACAAACCGGCAGGTGCAGTGACAGATCTGCCACTTTGGGGACTAAACCGGGTGGAGAATGCGGGCGTTCCGCGTCCCGCACTCCGGGCAATCCGGGTCCTTCTTCACCCTCATCTCGCTGAATGTCATAGCCAGGCCATCGTACATGAGGAGCCGTCCGGTGAGCAGTTCTCCCATCCCCAAGAGGTACTTGATGACTTCGGCAGCCTGTATGCAGCCGATGACTGCAGGGGTTACCCCGACTACGGGCGGCTTGCCAGGAATGACCCCCTGATAGAGGCACTGCAGGCAGGGGGTCTTGTCCGGGATGATGGTGGTGACTCTTCCCTCCCAGGCGTAGACGGCTCCATGGAATAGAGGCAGCTTCCTCTGGACGGCCACCCTGTTCAACAGGAATCTGGTGGGCAGATTGTCCATGGCGTCAACAATGGCCCAGTCTGCCACCAAGTCTGAGACGTTGTCTTCGCCAATGACATCGACTATGCCTTCCACGCGGATGTCGAAGTTCAGCGATTCCAGTCTCTCTGCGGCAACCCGTGCCTTCTTTCGACCAACGTCTGCGTCGGTGTACAGCACCTGGCGATTAAGGTTCGTTCTATCGACCTTGTCGCTGTCAACGACCCTGATATGTCCTACTCCAGCAGCAGCGAGGTAGATCAGGATGGCAGAACCCAGCCCTCCTGCTCCCGCGACCACGACCTTGGCTTTCTTGAGCTTCTCCTGCCCTTCATTCCCCCAGCCGGATATCGCTGTTTGTCTGTTGTACCTAGCAAGTTCACGATCACTCAGCATGTCTGGTACCTCTAACTATCATCGCGTCCGGCGCCTTTCTGTCCGGGTGAGTCGTCGACATCTACTCTGTCTGCAGCAGAGGCGGGCGAGCATCCTTCGGGGGGATTCGCGAGAGATGATATGGCCTGTGTCGGAAGGTTGTCAATAGCCGGCCGGCCGATAAGAGGTTGTTCTTGGAAAAGGCTCCAACTCGGGGCCCCATACGCCTAGAGAAGATAGCGGTCGCGCTCCCTTTTGTTATTCCTGAAGAGGAAGCCCGCTATCAGACCGAGGACAAGGCCACCGAGGTGGGCCTCCCAGGCTATGTTGAGACCGGCGGATATGAGTGTGAGCAATAAGAAACCACCTATGACAGCGGCCCACAGTGGCATTGGGATGATGAAGAACACCAGCACCTTGAGGTTCGGGCGGAGGACTGCAAGCGCTCCCCCTATGGCGAACACCGCCCCGGATGCTCCAACAACTCCAATATAGGAATCGCCCCATGGGGCATAGAGGGCATACAAGACATAGAATACGTTCCCCAGCAGTCCTCCCAGGAAGTATGTTGCCAGGAACTTCGTCTCTCCAACCAGCGTGGTCAGATACGTCCCGAAGAAATAGAGGGTCACCATGTTGCCCAGAATGTGGAACAAATCAGCGTGAACAAAAAGGCTGGTCACAATCGTCCATGGCTCGGACGTGAAGGTTGCCGGCACAAGATGGAGATCGTAGATCAGATCGGACTTCAGCGATGTGGCTATGAAAACCAGTACATTGACGAATATGACGACCAACACACCGGTTGGGTTGGGAGTACGGTACTCTCTCATCTGCTCTCGCGGTCTCCACGTTGCACGCCAGCTGAAGTCGGGGGTCAGATCCCTCCGCCGCGTGAACTGCTACCAGTATAACAACAACGGCAGTCCCGGGGAAGGCACCTGGTGTGGCACACCGGCTTCAATCGGACGACAGCGGCGGGCTCATGGACTTGTGCCCTGCGGTATTGTCAGTGGCCAAGCAGAGTCCAAGGGACATGCCCAGGGCCACGCCGGATCAAGCCTTCGGCTTGTCCGGTGCAGGAGCTGCGGACTTCCTTTTCTTCTCACCACGGTAGCTGAAATAGAAGTAGGGGAAGAGCAGGACGAACGTGAGAAGTCCCAGACTCATCCCCATGCCCAGCGACTTGAGGCCCTCTTCCGGGGTAATGATGACGTCCATCGGCACCTGTCCTAGAGCCAGTTGCTTCAAGACGAGCTTGTTGCCATCGCGCTCTATGCCCTGGAAAACCGACGCCACCGTGCCGTCAGGATTGTAGACTGTCATACCCATTCTGAGTACCCCCTTTCAGACTCCTAGCAGTGGCAGTTTGCCTGTTAGCGGGGGCAGTTGTCAACCGCCCGGCACGCCCGTTGTACGACCGCCCTGAGAGCCAATGGAGTACCCGGTCGGCGGCGGGGAACTCTGGGTCAAGACGGCTCTTGGAGCCGGCAACCGTGCCTGGGTATCGGAAATCCTGACGGCAGCTCAGGGTTTTGACCGGCGCGATTGCGGCGAGCCTTGGAGTTGAAACAGTGAGGGGAATGACAACCGTGCGGGACGATCTACGTGGGGTTCTCAGAAGCTGGACATTGTGGCTTGCGCTGTCTTCCCGCCAGGCTTGGAGATCCGTCCCAGTAGCGGACTGGCAGTGAGGGAGCGGCGCAATGGGGCCGACGCGCTCTTTTCCAGCCAGCGCTCTCGGACCTCCTCAAACTGCGCGATGATGGCCACTATCTCCTCTTGGGATAGCTCGGGCCGGGTGCGGTCGCACTTCTTGTCCCACCACCGGCGGCACTGCTGCGACACAGCGCAGCCATCATCGGTGCCGGAGTTCCTCAAGCAGCAAGCATCAAGGTAACCACCAATACTCCTGAAGGTGGTCCCCAGCATCAATTCGTAGCGAGGATCCTGGCGCAGATATCCTCTTCTTTTGGCTGCTACTGCCATCCTATGCACCTGCCAAGCAAGAATACGGATAGAGTGAGACAAAGGAACCGACCTCGATAGGTCGGTTTCGTTGTCGAATCCCAGCCACCTCGGAGACCGCGGGGAGTCAGTGCCTCAACGTTTCCCGCCAACCCCGCTACTTCCCGGCTGGCCACTCCTGATTTGCACTCTCCATCATATTAGTCGCTCGGGCGCATTCGACTCCCTCGTCTGGAACTGCCCTACTGCGGCCGCATTCGGAGTGGCTTGGGATTCCGTCTGAGACAGGGGCCTGGAGCGGGCGCTCCCTCCGTCACGCCGGCCTCATTGCCGGAACAAGATGGATAGTGTCAGTGGGTCTCTTCCGTCAGGACGAATGAGAGACAGAATTCCTTGTCCGGCTGTCTTCTCACTATGACCTGCGCAATTCTCTCGTAGGGCACGAACCTGAGAGACATGTCCCCACCCTGCTCGTGAGTCTCGAGTCTGACGTGATCGTCCTCGGTCCAGATCCGCCCGACAGCCAGGGTGGTGCCGTCAACAAGGTTGAATTCGACCGAAAGCGCCGGGGATTCCTTGACCTTAAGGAACT
>DAIQQD010000152.1:0-5289 GCA_036787015.1 Chloroflexota bacterium | reverse complement strand
CCCAGGTGCCCTTCCATTCGTCCGGTATGTCGCCGTTCGCTATCCTCCACATGCCATCCTGGATACCGGCATCGGCAGCGTAGAATCTGTGCGTAGTCCTTTCGTGGACCTCCCCCGCCCTCTGTCCAGTGACGACAAGTACGAGCAAGGGCGTGAGGATGATAGCGCCCAGCGCCATGATCACCAGTACGGTGACCAGAGTGCTGAAACCACCCTCACCTCGAAGCGTGCGCTTCGCTCCACGCTTGCCTTTTTCCAGTGTCTCTCTCAACGAATCCATCAAGTCTAGAACGTCATCCATAATGTACATCTCGCCACCTCTGCTCGGGAGTACTCTTCACACTCCCTGTATTCCTATCCCCGGACCGGGTATCCCGCTCCGGGAGCCATATTCGGATCCAGCTTCAGCAGACGAATCCAATCCAAGGTTCACCCCTAGCCCGAAGGCCTGGGCGAAATGTTGTAGGTCCTCTCCTCGGTCTTGGTTCCCACCACGGAAACGACCTTGAAAGAAAAAATCGTTTCGCCACTGCCTTCCCATTGACACCACATCTGATCAACGTCGAGATGGTGCGCCACAGTAGCAGTCACGTCAGTGTTAGTCACATCACCATCCACCGTGAGTTGGCGGATCTCGTGGCGTTGCAGCTCATAAAGACCGTCGGCGGGCACCAGAGTGTAGGTAACGTTCGCGGTCCGCAGAACGTAGTCCCCGCTTTCATCCATCCACTCACCGGTCCAAGAAAGCTCCAGCGACCAGTCCTCATCGGTCATATCATCGCCGAATGTTACATATTGGGCCTGGAGGCCGTCCTGGCTGACCCGGTCACCGGCAATCTGCACCTGGCGCACCGCCACCATTCGATGGCTGATCTTGTCTGAATGCAGCAACTGGATAAGGACGGCCCCCGTCGCCAGCCCCAGCAACCCCATAATAGGAATGGCCACCAGGAGCTCTACCAGCGTGAAACCCTTCTCGTTTCTCTTGAACCGTTTCATGGCATCACCTTCAAGGCCTGAGTGACCAGTATCGCCTCGCCACTCGCGTGATAACTGACCGTCACTGTGATCCTCTGGACTGTAGTGGGGTCATCCGAGGTCACAAAGTACTCATCAATGTATTCAGCACCAACGTCTACATCAAACTTCGATTCAGTCGTCTGATAATCCACAACGGGGTACGCCGCATCTCTCACGTTCTCCAGCGTAGTCTTGGTGAGGTTCTGGGCCATGGTCTGGTCATGCGCCACCACCACACCGTGGTAGCCGGCCACCAGGGCGCTCAGGAAACCTACCGAAATCACGCCGAAGATGGCCATGGCCACCAGCACCTCGATCAAAACGTAGCCCTTCTGTCCACGCCCCGGCAGGGTTCGGCGCAGTTTCCTTGCGAGACCGCTCGTTCCTGTCAACCTCATTCTCTTAGCCCTTTCATATTCAGACTTTCACACGGAGACTCCACGTTGCCTCCGGGGCTGTATGGTACTCTCACCACTATTGGTCGTTCAATACCCTGGGCTACCCCATTCCTCACAAAACAGGGAAACCCCGGCCCCAATGCGGCCAGGTTCATATGGCAGAACGATATCACACTACCGTCACAATGGTGTCTCAAATGGCACCAAACGTATCACAGTTTGGACTCAAGACGCTGGCGGGTCGAGAATCCCGCCACCTTGATGCCACCACCTCCCAACATGGGCCACTACCGTCACTACACCTGCGCGGTGAAGATGTGCGCCGGGTTTCTAGCCGACCGCCAACGCGGCGAATCTCACCCCCGGCGGCTTGGTCTCAGACAGCCGACTTCTTCAGCAGCCAGTATTCGAGGCTATCGGCCAAGGCCAGCCAACTGGCCTCGATAATATTCTCAGAGCTCCCCACCGTCCTCCACTGGTGCTGGCCATCGCCGGATTCGATCAACACCCGGACCTGCGATTCAGTACCGGCACTCTCATCCAGAATGCGGACCTTGTAGTCGGTGAGTTCCACCCGGGCCACATCAGGATAGAACCACGTCAATGCCTTGCGCAAGGCCGCGTCCAGCGCATTCACCGGCCCGTCACCCTCGGAAGCCGTGTGAATCACCTGGTCACCCACCCGGACTTTCACGGTGGCCTCAGCCAGTACCTCCCCCCCGCCGGCGGCCGGGCGGCGCCGGCTCTCCACCACCACCATGAAATCGACCAGCTCAAACGGCGGCTTGTAGTCCGACCGGGCTCTGTGCACCAGCAGTTCGAAGGACGCCTCTGCTTCCTCGTACTGAAAACCCCGGCTCTCCAGCAGTTTCACCTGCTCCAGAATGCTACGGGCCTCCTCCCGGCGGGCCAGCGGCAGGCCCCGTTCCTTGGCCTTGTGGACTATGTTGCTGACCCCGGACAACTCAGACACCAGGACCCCACTCCTGTTGCCAACTGCCGCCGGATCGATGTGCTGATAGCTCTCTGTCCATTTGTTGACACCGGAGACGTGCAGACCACCTTTGTGCGTGAAGGCGCTCGTCCCCACATACGGCTGCCGCGCAAAAGGCCGCAGGTTGGCCAGTTCACTGACATACCGCGACACCTCGGTCAGTTTCTGCAGGCGATCGCTGCCGATGCAGGCCATGCTCATCTTCAGCTGCAGGGCTGGAATGACGGAGCACAGGCTGGCATTCCCACAACGTTCGCCGTAGCCATTGATGGTGCCCTGCACATGCGCAGCACCCGCAGCCACGGCCACAAGGCTGTTGGCTACCGCCAGTTCGCCATCGTTATGGGCGTGAATGCCCACCCGACCCGCCACCTTCTTCCGGGTCGCCCGGACCGCCACGTCCACCTCTTCAGGCAGCGACCCGCCGTTGGTGTCACACAGCACAATGCACTCGGCCCCGGCTTCCCTGGCCGCCACGGCGGTTTTCAGTGCATAGCCCGGATTGGCCTTGTAGCCATCGAAATAGTGCTCCGCATCAAAGAACACCCTGATGCCCTTTGACTTCAGAAAGACTATGGACTCCGCAATCATGTCCAGATTCTCTTCCAGAGTGGTCTCCAAGACCCGGATCACCTGCCCATCCCAGCTCTTCCCAACGATGGTCACCACGGGAACCCCGGCCTCGACCAGCGCCACAAGGTTGGCGTCCGCACTGGCCCTGGTCTTCGGACGCCTGGTACTGCCAAACGCCACCAGCACCCCCCGCGACAGACGGAGCTTCCTGGCCCTCTTGAAGAACTGCTCATCCTTGGGATTGGATCCCGGCCATCCTCCCTCAATATAATGAATGCCCAATTCATCAAGCTTCCGGGCGATCTTCAGCTTGTCTTCTACAGAGAACGAAACGCCCGCCTGCTGCGCCCCATCCCTCAGAGTGGTATCGTAGACTTCAACCTTCTTCACTTGATCAGCCCGCCTTTCGCAATGCCAGAATTATACCATCAGGCCCTTGCGTCCGTTGACAGAATGCAGGTTAGAACGTGACGTACGCACCTCCCCAGCAACCAAGCGTGTCCCAGAGGTCAGACAAGGCATGGGATCCGTCAGGAGCATCCGGTTGTTCGGCACAACCTCATCGGCTATAATCAAACCACTCGCGGCTCCGCCTTGCACACGTTGCCGAGTGGTGTAGTGGCAGCACAGGGGAATTTGGATGCGCCGCTCATGAGGAACTGTTAACCAAATTCCTTCAATCCCGCAGACAAGGGCTCAGTCCGCAGACCCTCCACTTCTACGCCAAACGTCTGACGAAGGCTTCTCACGCAGTGGGCTTGAATGTCTCAGGTCAAGAGATAATCGCCTTCCTCGATTCGCTGACATGCACCAACGGTGGGAAGCACAGCTACTTCAGAGCACTTGGGGTCTTCTACAACTGGCTCTATTCCCAGAAGTCGGGCTACAGACTCAACCCTCAAGACAATCCCATCCTGCTCGTTCAGGCGCCAAAGGTGGAGAAGAGGATTCTCCCAGGCGTAACCGACAAGCAGGTGGAAGAACTCATCGAATCAGCAGATAACCTCAGGGACAAATGCATGATAAGCCTGCTTGCCGACAGTGGCATAAGACTCAGTGAACTCTGCGGCATCAAGCGAGAGGACATAAACTGGGACAGCAGGACCGTTACCATAATAGGAAAGGGCAACAAGCAACGCAGAGCACCATTCACCCAAAGGACCGACACCTTCTTGAGGGCACACCTGGCCGACAACCATGCCACTGGGCCTATCTGGGGTATCAATCAGGAAGGCGTTCACAAAGTGCTCAGAACGCTGTGGCTGACCACCGGTATCAAGTGCAATCCGCACAGCTTCAGGAGAGGCTTCGCCTGCAACCTGCACCGCAAGGGTCTATCAACGTTGGACATCATGCGCCTGGGCGGCTGGAACGATTTGAGCAAGGTGCTGCGGTATACGAGAAGCATCACCCTTGATGACTGTCTGAAGCACTATCAGGCCGTGCTAGATTGATTCCGTGACCGTCTGTGGCTGGAGGGTGGGAGAGCAAGTCAGGTAGAGTGGATGTCTCTACCTACCTCAACGGCCACTGTCAATCACGTGAATCATGGAATGATGTCTGCCCCTCGTACTGTCGAACCAACTCGCGCAGTTCGTCCTCCAACCGGATTAGGGTGTCTACAGCCTCCCTATAATCATCTTCGGTAGCATAACCGGACTCTCTGCGCATCCTCAGAATCTCGAGTCTCATGTTTGCGCGGACCCGGTTGAGCTGGTCAATCTTCCGTTTCAAGTCTAGGCGAATCTTCGGAGATTGTTTTGTTGCCATTTGCGCACCTCCTCCACCGGCGCTACACCCAGCCTCATTCGGTGGCCGGGGCAGTCGGTCCCTCACTAGGCGCTGCCCCAACCACTCATGAGTAAGAGGAGTCTATCAGCCTATCACAAGCATCTCACAGGTGAATCTCAGACTGATTTGACTTGGTCACAGATTAGGCACAATAAGGGTGGACACGATGGCCTCCCTTCTCTTCTTGTGCACAACTGGCAAGAACACGCATCACAGACTGGCGGGAGGGGAGGCGTAGTCGTGCATAATCCGGCATGGGGTACGGAATGATACCCCTAGGCGCTGTCCTGCATGGAATGAGGGCTTCTGGAGGGCGGGAAAGGAGTGGGCCAGGTTAGTGACTCCTAGCCTGGCCCCGTTGGAATGGGAGGAAGTACGCTATGCCTATGGTAGCAGAGCCAGTTCACACGGGAATCACAGACTGATGTGGCTGAATCACGAAGTCTTCACGACCAACCCAACCTCAGCTTGGATACAGAGGGGCACGTCTGGTGACCATTGGGGCTGAAGGGG
>DAIQQD010000151.1:0-5295 GCA_036787015.1 Chloroflexota bacterium | reverse complement strand
GAGGGACGGCGGCAGATGACCATGATGTGCACCAGCCTGGTGTATCCGGAGTACGCGCCGCCGGGGAAGCACCTGCTTCAGGCCTGGGCGGCACCGGAGTCATCGTTCCTGCCGCTCGACACCAAGAAGGAGCTTGACCTGATGGTGCAGGACATCAGAGAGACCATCCCCGGTTTCGATCGCGACGCGGAGATCCTGCACGTCAGCTACTGGCAGAAGGAGTGGCCGATGTACCGGGCGATGCCGGGCGCGCTGGGCCAGAAGACCTCGGTGGAGAACCTGTACAACGTTGGGGACGGGGTAGCACCCCTGGCGCCGCTGGGGCTGCCGGGTTGTGCCGCATCGGCGCGTATTGTGGTGGACGACATCAAGCAGCGGTTCAAGCCCGCGGCCTGATCTCAGAAGGAGGGATCTCATGCTGGCGGTGAATGGGGACAAGTGCGTTGGCTGCGGCCTCTGCGTCAGCTTCTGCCCCAGGGAGGCTCTGAAGGCCTGGGGGTTGTGCCAGGTGGACGCGGACAAGTGCAACGAATGCCTGGTCTGTCTGGACTACTGCCCGGTGGATGCCTTGGCGATTCAGGAGGGAGCACGCCAGTGAAGCCGGTGCAGGTGACGTGCTATTCCGGCCGCGCCTATGCGGATCGTCCCATCTTCTTCACGCTGGAGGGCGTCACATACAGCGTTCACAGCGTGGAGAAAGAGTGGCTGGAGCCGGGCACGAAGCACTTCCTGGTCTGCACAGGCGACCACCAGCGCGTTGAACTTTGTTATAATGATCAGAATCATGAATGGTCGGTGAGCGACCCTGGTGAAAAGGAGCTGGGATGATGAGGAAGGTCTACGAGATACTGGAGAATGATGCCCGATTGACACCGAAGCAAGTGGCGACCATGGCTGGCCTGCCCGAGGCCAAGGTCAAGAAGGTAATCGCCGAGGCTGAGAAGGAGAAGGTCATCGTCAAGTACAAGACGATGATCAACTGGGAGAAGGCGGGCGACGACAGGGTCTGGGCCATGATCGAGGTGAAGATGCAGCCCCAGAAGGATGTGGGCTTCGATTCTCTGGCCCAGCGCATCTACCGTTTCCCTCAGGTCCGTACGCTCTACCTGGTGTCAGGGACGTATGACTTGTCCGTGTTCGTGGTGGGCAAGACGGTCCAGGAAGTCGGCCTGTTCGTCTCCCAGAAACTGGCTCCGCTGGATGGCGTCCAGGGGACGGTCACCCATTTTCTGTTGAAGCGCTATAAGGAAGACGGCGAAGTACTCAGTCCCGGCGGGGAAGATAAGCGCCAACCGCTAAGCATATGAGAAAGTGCACTACTGGTCGACTGGACAAGGTTCCGCCTTCAGGAATACGCAGGTTCTTTGACCTTGTCGCGGGCATGGAGGGGGTCATCTCCATGGGCGTGGGCGAACCCGACTTTTCCACGCCGTGGAACATCACTGAGGCCGCCATCCGTTCCCTGGAGCAAGGCTTCACCATGTACACCTCGAACGCGGGCATGCCCGAACTGCGCCAGGAGCTGGCGGCGTACCTCAAGCGGACGTACGGCCTGGAATACGATCCCAACACCGAGCTGCTGATCACCAACGGCGTCAGCGAAGGGCTCGACCTCGCCGTGCGGGCCATCCTGGACCCCGGTGACGAGGTCATCATGCCTGATCCGGGGTACGTGGCTTATCCGGCTGCCGTGCTGCTGGCCGATGGAGTGCCGGTCCAGGTTCCCACTCACTGTGAGAATGGATTCAGGCTGTCGGGCAACGACGTCAGGGACGCCGTTACCTCGCGGACCAAGGCCATTCTTATTGGCTACCCAGCCAATCCGACCGGGGCCGTGATGGAGATGGACAAGTTGGCCGAGATAGCCGACGTGGCGGAGAAGCGGCGGCTGCTCGTGATTTCCGACGAAATCTACAGCCTGCTGGTGTATGACATGCAGCCGGCCTGTTTTGCCTGTCTGCCCGGCATGAAGGATCACACTATCCTGCTGGGAGGGTTCTCCAAGGCCTTTGCCATGACCGGCTGGCGCATTGGCTATGCCGCAGCGAGGCGGGAGATCATCGCGGGCATGACCAAGATCCACCAGTACACCGCGCTATCCTCGCCCACTATGGGCCAGGTGGCGGCCATAGAGGCCCTGAGGTCGGGGGAGGCGGAGGCTCAGAAGATGATCGACGAGTACGACCGGCGCCGCCGTGTCATCGTGAAGGGGCTCAATGATATCGGGCTCTCCTGCTTTGAGCCCAAGGGCGCCTTCTATGCGTTCCCTTCGATCAAGAGCACCGGCATGACCTCTGAGGAGTTTGCCGAGAACCTGCTGATGGAGGAGAAGGTGGCGGTGGTGCATGGCAATGCCTTTGGCCCAAGTGGGGAGGGGCATGTCCGCTGCTGCTACGCTACCTCGATGCCGAACATCGAAGAGGCGCTAACAAGGATGGCCCGGTTCGTGCAACGGCACCGGTCCGTGTAGGGCGGCCTGAGCGTCTTTCTCCGGATTCCCACGGTATTCGTAGGGGCGTGATTCATCACGCCCAGTGACCTGCGGGTTTCCCTTCTGGATTCCCGCCTCTGCGGGAATGACACGGTATGGGGCGTGCAGAGGGGCGAAGCCCCTCTGCGTTTTTTCTATTCCCCCAAGAGTGGGGGCGAGGGGGTTGAAGAGCGCTAGGCTGCGACTGTTTCAGACGCCCTTGAAGCGAAGCTGCGATTGCCCCTGGATAAGCCTGAGGAACTCGCCGTGCAGGGCCTCGTTCGCGGCCACGATGACCCGGCTTTCGATAGTGGCCGGCTTGCCCTGCCAGTCGGTGATCTTGCCGCCGGCCTCCTCCACGAGGGAGATGGCGGCCGCCACGTCCCAGGGGTAGAGGTACGGGTGGATGTAGGCATCCAGTCGCCCGCAGGCCACATAGGTCAGACCGAGCGCGGCTGATCCCATCAGTCTCAACCCGCCTATGTCCGGCCAGGGCACTTTGACGAAATCCAGCATGGCCTTGCCCTTGTCCGCGTCGTAGCCCAGGTCGACGCCCAAGAAGGCCTCCTTCGTCGCTGTCCTCTGGGCCACTGCGATGGGGACGCCATTCAGCGAAGCGCCGTGCTCTTTCTGGGCGGTGAAGAGCTCCTTCCGCACCGGGTCGTAGATCACGCCTAATACCACTTCCTGGCCGAACGCCAGGCCAATCGACACGCAGATGAAAGGCACGCCGTGAACGTAGTTGTTGGTGCCGTCCAGGGGATCGATAACCCAGGTGAACTGGGAGTCTCTGGCCACGGCGGGCGATTCTTCCGAGACGATGTTGAAGTCCGGGTACTCGCTCTGGAGGACCCCGATGACTGCCTTCTCCGCCATTACGTCCACGTCTGTCACCAGGTTGGCCCGGCCCTCTTTGTGTCCCAGCTTCAACTGCCCGTACATATGCTTTAAGAGGAGGCTTCCCGCCTCCTCTGCTGCCCGGGAGGCTACCTCGAGCGCCCCCCGACCACTTCTGGGCAGTGGCAGATGCACCATCAGGTGTCCTTCCGAATAAGGTTCATCCTGTCCTTGACTTCGCGTATGGTCTCTCTGGAGATCGCCTGGGCCCGGCGGGCGCCGTCGGACAGGACGTCGCTGACATATGCTGGCTTGCTGGCCAGTTCGTGGCGTCTCTCTCTTAGGGGCGCCAGCGCCGCGTTGACCTCCTGCGCCAGGAGCTTCTTGCAGTCCACGCAGCCGATCTGGGCGCTGCGGCACTGCGCCGGGATATCCTTGGTCTTCATGGGTTCAAATGCCTCGTGAAGGTGGAAGATGTTGCACGTCTCCGGGTGCCCCGGGTCGCTCTTGCGCTGGCGCGTGGGGTCGGTGTAAGCCGTCATGATGCGCTGCGCCGTCTCTTCCGCTGTGGCCGCCAGCTCGATGTGGTTGTTCAACTGCTTGCTCATCTTCTGAACACCATCCAGGCCCACAATCATGGGGGCCTGGGTCAGCTTGGGCTTCGGCTCTGGGAAGGTGTCACCGTACAGGCTGTTGAACCGCCGGACGATCTCCCTCGCCAGTTCCAGATGAGGCAACTGGTCCTCGCCCACCGGAACGAATTCCGCCTTGTACAGGATGATGTCCGACGTCATGAGCACCGGGTACCCCAGCAGGCCGTAGTTCACGTTGTCGGGCTGCATCTTGACCTTCTCCTTGAAGGTGGGCACCCGCATCAGCCAGCCCAGCGGCGTGGTCATGCTGAGCAGCGTGTGGAGTTCGGTTACTTCTGGGACCTCGGACTGTACGAAGAGGATGCTCTTGGTTGGGTCCAGTCCGGCGGCCAGCCAGTCGAGGATCATCTCCCGGACGTTCTGCTGCAGGTTCTTGACGCCCTCGACTCCCTGTAGTGTGGTCAGAGCGTGGATGTCAACGATGCAGTAGATGCACTCATACTCGGCCTGGAGGCTGACATAATTCTGGATGGCCCCGAGAAAGTTGCCGATGTGCTGTCTGCCTGTGGGGCGGGCGCCGGAGAATACGCGTTTCTTCATCGGTTGGGCTGGTCCCTTTGCGCGTTCCATTATAGCACTTCGAAGCGGGTGAACCCAATCGGCTGACCGTTCGACATGAGTGAAAAATGTGGTCATAGTGTGGTCATTTTGTGACAAAAGCGGAGACTCAAGAGAGGTGCTCGCAACAAGAGTGTAATAGGATTTCTCAAGGACTGTACTCCTGGATGCAAGGGAGACTCAAAGGCAGAGGAGGATTGAATGAACGCACTTCTGGGTATAGATAGGATTGCTGAGGCTACTCCGTGGCTGGTTGAGACGAGCCCCTGGAGGGAGGACCCGCTGGCGATAGAAGAGACCGTACGCGGATTCTTCGACGCTTTCAACGGGATGAACTACGACAGGTGCTTGGGCTACGTAGCGATGAGCGTTGATGCAGAGAGAGGCAGGTTGATTGGCCTGCTGAGGCTGGCACGCTACTTCAGCGGCGCCATAGATGTGCAGCGAGTGACGAACATTACCATCAGTGATGCCAAAGCCACTGCGGTTGTCAATGCCATCGTTCGCGGTGAGGCCACCAAAGAGGATGTGGAGCTGGTGAAGGTAGGCACGGGCTGGAAGCTGCTTTGGGACGGAGCGCCGACCCACAAGATCGTTGTAAAGACAGAGGACAATGGCCGGACTGACGGCAGGAGCAGCAGACGACCCAAGAAGTAGCCCTTGACATTCGCGGCAATTCCCCTGGATTTCGCATAGCCCCCACCAACAAGGCGGGGGCTATATCTTAGCCCGGCCCTTCTGCTCGGATAGGGCCAGACCCGCGGGGACCGACGGCTG
>DAIQQD010000329.1:0-1536 GCA_036787015.1 Chloroflexota bacterium | reverse complement strand
GTCACCGACATGGACCCGAAGATTTGCCTTCCCTCTGGCACATAGCCTACACCCAATCTTACCGTTTTGTGCGGAGGACGGCCAGAAAGTCGCACTTCGTCCAGCCAGATGTCGCCGCTCTTGACTTGGACCGTCCCGGAGATGGCGTTGAGGAAGCTGGACTTCCCGGCGCCGTTGGAGCCCACGATAGTGACGATCTCTCCGTCGTTCACCACGAGTGATACCTCTTGCACCGCAGTGGAGAGACCGTAGGCCACCGTGACATGGTCAACCCGCAGCATTAACCGGCCACCTCTTCCTCACCGAGGTAGGCCGCAATGACCCTCTTGTCCTTTTGGATTTGGGAGGCGGTCCCTTCAGCTATCTTCTGCCCGCTGTCGAGGACGATGACCCACTCGGCGATGCCCATGACCAAATCCATGTCGTGCTCCACCAGCACAATGGTGATGCCCATGTCCCGGATGCGTTTGATGAGTTCGCTGAGGCTCTGCTTCTCCAGTGCGTTCAGCCCGGCCCCTGGCTCGTCAAGAAGGAGGAGTTTGGGTTCGGTGGCCAGCGCCCGGGCTATGGTCAGCAACTTCTGCTGGCCTAGGGGAAGGCTGAGGGGGTTCCGGTCGGCGTACATCCCCAGGCCAACCAGGTTCAGGTGTTTCCTGGCATTCAGAGAGATGGTTTCTTCTTCACGGTGGGCCTTGGGTAAACGAAGTGCGGCTTCAAAGAAACCGTAGCGGCTGCGGGAATGCTGTCCGGCCATCACGTTCTCTAGGACGGTCATGTTGGAAAAGAGAAGCACATGCTGAAATGTGCGCGCGATCCCCATGGTGGCCCGCTTGTGAGCTGGTGTCCTATTCAGAGGGACGCCCTCGAAGAGTATCTGTCCGCTGGAGGCAGAGTACACGCCGGCAACGAGGTTGAAGAGAGTGGTCTTGCCGGCCCCGTTGGGTCCTATAACGGCACTGATCTTGCCTTCTGCCAGAGTCAAGTCCAAGTTCTCAAGGGCTACTATGCCCCCGAAGGCTCTGCCCAGCCGGCTGGTCTCCAGGACTGTTTTCGCACTCAAGGCGCGGCTCCTTTCCGGGATAACTTCGGCTGCCAGCGCCCGATCGCATCTTTCAGACCAAGGAAAAGGCCCTGTGGCATGAAGATCATTACGAGGATCAACAACAACGCGTAGATAATGATGTTGAGGTAGTCGACGTGCCAAGCCTTGAGTGCGTCGAGGTTCTCCAGCCGGGGCAGTATTTCGTCGCCCAGTATGCGAATCGTGGCAGCGCCGAATATGGCGCCCCAGACACTGGCCAGTCCCCCCGTAACGGCCATCACAACGATGACCACAGAAGCCATAAAATCAAATGGCTGGGGGCTAACGAACCGAAGATGGTGGACGAACAGACTTCCGGCCAAAGACGAGAACACGGCACTTAGAACGAAGATTCTGACTTTGTATAGAGACACATTAATGCCGAGGGATTCGGCGGCAGTCTCGCTTCCGTGGATGGCTCTCAACGCCCTCCCAGTGCGTGAATTCACGATGTT
>DAIQQD010000328.1:0-1542 GCA_036787015.1 Chloroflexota bacterium | reverse complement strand
CCTTCCATCCACGACTGGTGCAGAGAGCATACAGGATGGCGCGCGGTCTGTCAACCTAGATTGTGTTAGTTCTGGGATTGTGACATCCCTCAATGGTTCAGTGAAAATGTCACCCTATGAGAAAGGGGACAATCTCGTTGAATCAGAGGGAACAGCAGCGATTGAAGGTGTTGAACCAGGTAGAGCGAAGTGAGCTCTCTGGCGAGGACGCCGCGGTGTTGATGGGGCTAGGTTTGAGACAGGTCCGCAGACTCCTGGCAGCGTACAGAAGGGAGGGGGGCGCTGCTTTGGCCCATGGCAATCGGGGTCGTCGTCCTGTCCACGCGCTGTCGGATGAGATCAGGAGGCAGGTTGTGGACTTGGCTCGGGGCCGGTATGAGGGCTTCAATCATCACCATTTGACCGAGCTTCTGGCTGAGCAGGAAGGGCTGGTGGTGAGCCGGTCTTCCGTGTGGCGCATTCTGACCGCCGCCGGGTTGAAGAGCTCCCGGCATCGCCGACCAGCCAAACACCGCTGCCGTCGAGAGCGCTACTCACAGGAGGGGATGCTCCTGCAAATCGACGGCAGTCAGCACGACTGGTTGGAGGGAAGGGGACCGTACTTGACTCTGGTGGCAGCCATCGATGATGCCACCGGTACTGTGGCGGGAGCTGTCTTCCGGGATCAAGAGGATGCTCAGGGTTATTTCCTGATGCTGCGAGAGGTCATATCGGCTAATGGAGTACCTCTGGCTCTCTACAGCGACAGGCATAGCATCTTCCAGCGTTCTCCCAAGGAACGGGAAACCCTGGAGGAGCAACTGGCCGGCGAACGTCAGCCCACCCAGTTTGGTCGGGCACTGAAGGAGCTGGGGATTCAGGCGGTATTTGCCCTGTCACCCCAGGCCAAAGGGAGGATAGAGCGGCTCTTTGGCACTCTCCAGGATCGCCTGGTGTCTGAACTGCGCTTGGCAGGAGCCGCAACGATGGAGATGGCCAACCGAACATTACGGGACTTCCTGCCTCGTTTCAATGTCCGCTTTGGTGTTCCGGCCTCTTGCCCAGGGAAAGCCTATCGTCAGCGGTCGGGTACGGATCTGGATGGTGTCCTCTGCTTCAAGTACCAGCGCAGTGTGGCTGCAGACAACACCATCCGATTTGCCGGTCGCACGCTACAACTCCTGCCAGGGCTGCAACGCCCCAGCTATGCCTATGCGAGGGTCGAGGTGCAGGAACGACTTGATGGCAGCCTGGTGGTCTGTTATCGGGGTGAGACTATCGCCTCCACTCAGGCGCCGGACAATCCCATCAAGTTGCGTGCCCGAAAGACTCACCCGGTTGCCCACGCTGAAGCACCCAAGAAGCCCCTAGTACCGGCCTCGACAAAGACATGCCGCCACAACCGCAAGCCGGGTCCCAACCATCCTTGGAGAAGATCACTGGTGGTGACAAAATCACTGAACCGTTAGGGTGACATGTTGACAGAACCACGACAGGTCTCTTTGCCCGTTGCGGGTCTGTGCCGGATCGGGCCGTGATGACTTCCTGCTTGATTTGGCGGGC
>DAIQQD010000150.1:0-5424 GCA_036787015.1 Chloroflexota bacterium | reverse complement strand
TTCTGTCGACGATGAAGAAGAAGCCGTCGTTGTCCATCTTGGCTATGTCCCCGGTGTACAGCCAGCCGTTGCGGAGCACCATGGACGTCTCCTCCGGCCGGTTCCAGTAGCCTTTCATCACCTGAGGACCTCTCACCGTCAGCTCCCCAATCTCGCCGATGGCCATCTCCTTCTCGCCCTTCTCAAGGTCCATTATCTTGACTTCGACATCGGGAAAGGGAATGCCGATGCTGCCCACCTTGCGCAATCCCGCGAGGGTATTGGCGGTCACCACTACTGGTGCTTCGCTGAGGCCAAATCCCTCCACCAGTTTCCCATGGGTGAGTGCTTCGAATTTCTGCTGCACCTCCACTGGCAAGGGGGCAGCACCACTGAGAGCGGCTTTCATCGAACTCAGATCGTACTTTCCGACCTTCGGGAAATTGTTGATGGCCACATACATGGTGGGCACGCCGGGAAAGAACACTGGCCTATACTTGTTAATGGCTTTCAGCACCTGCTCGGTCACGAATCGCGGGAGCAGCACCATGCCCAACCCCTCCAGAACGCTGAAGTGCATTACCAAGACCATGCCATAGGCATGGAACAAGGGCATGGCGCCGATGACTGTATCTTTGCCTTCACCGATTCCAATTTCGGTTGTCCAAGCCTTGGCTTGGTAGGTATTGGCCACCACATTGCGATGCGTGGCCACAACGCCCTTGCTGACGCCGGTGGTTCCGCCAGTGTACTGGAAAAGGGCTGTGTCCTCCGGCTTCACGTCAACCGTCGGCGGCTTTGCCTCGCTCTTCTTCAGTAGGTCCTGGAACAGGTAGGTGTTCTGGATTTTGCCGATCTTGGGTTTGTGACCTTCCTTCTTCTCCTTGAGCAGTGAAAACAGCAGCCGGCTCACCGGTGGGAGATACTCCTTGATGTAGGCGATAACAACGTGCTGTAGCTTTGTCTTGGTCCTGACCTCAGCTACATTCTTGTAGAAGAGGCTTAGCACTATGATGACCTTCGCCTCGCAATCATTGAGCTGGTGCTCAATCTCTCTCGGCGAGTACAGCGGATTGAAGGCCACCACGATCGCGCCCAGCTTGAGAGCCCCATAGTAGGCGATCACGAACTGCGAGCAGTTCGGCAGGAGCAACGCTACCCGGTCGCCCTTCTGGACTCCCAGACCCGCCAGAGCATTGGCCATCCGGTTGGCATCATCGTTCAACTGGCGGTAGTTCAACTTGCAGGCATCCCCCAGCGCGCCCGGGAAGATGATGGCGGTGCTGTCGGGGAAGCGCTTGGCTGTGTCCTCCAGCAGCCGGTGCAAGGTGATCTGTGGGTAGTCTATGGTCGCCGGTACGCCCTTGTCATAGTGCTTGACCCATACCTTGTCCATGTTGGTCCCCCCTATCAGTTCAGAGTATCAGCACGGGCATCTCACACAGTGAATGGCCTAGTCTAGCAAATGTACTTCTCCGCAGCTATCACCTTGTCGGCGATGCCCCTCCGCAAGGCAATGGTATTGATGGGGCTGACATGTGTCATGCCGGACAGTGCAGCCAGTTGCTCGGTGAGTTCCTTCCCGCTGTACACCGCCGCCAGTGCCCCCACCACATACTCATGGACTCGGGGCATGGCCTCGTTCACATACACCCGAACCATGTCGATCTTGAGTCTGGAGGCCTCTTCGCCAGAAGCCTCTATGGCCTTGGCTGCTCTGAGAAGACCGCTCTCCATGGCAAACGCCTCAGCCGCGATATCGCTGATCCGCGCCAGAATCTCCTCTTCTTCGGCGACGGCCTCGCCGTACTTGCCCACTGCCGCACCGGCGACCAGCAGGCAGGCCTTCTTGGCTCTTTCAATCAACGCCTGCTCGTAGGCCAGCGGTCCGCTGCCCTTGCCGGCATGAGCCGGCTTCATCCCCGGCATTTCGCTCTTGAGCTTCTCAATCGCCGCCAGAAGCGGTATGTCGTTCTTGAGCGCCTTCCTCATCAGAAACTGCACGATGAGGAGCCGGTTGATCTCATTGGTGCCCTCGAAGATGCGGAATACGCGGTTGTCCCGGTATATCTGCTCCACTGGGTATTCCTGGATGAACCCGTAGCCACCATATATCTGGACCGCCTCGTCAGCCACGTAGTCCAGCATCTCGGAGCAGAAGATCTTGTTGATGGAGCATTCGATAGCCCACTCCCCAATAGCCTTGGCGCTCTGCCGGCCAACATCATCGGCTGTCCGATCCACTGTCTCCAGAACAGATTCGATCAGACCGCCGGTGCGGTAGACCATGCTCTCTCCCATGTACGCTCGTATGGCCATCTCCGCGATCTTGTGCTTGATCAGCCCAAAGTGGCATATCGGTTTGCCGAACTGGATTCTCTCTTTGCTGTACTTGACAGAGTCAGCTATCGCCAACTTGGCAACCCCAATACAGGCCGCCCCCAGCTTGAAGCGCCCCAGGTTCAGGACATTGAGAAGCACCGTGTGCCCCTTGCCGATCTCGAACATCATGTTCTCGACTGGTACTTGAGCGTCCTCCAAGATCACGCTGACAGTGGACGAGCCATGCAGCCCCATCTTCTTCTCTTCCGGACCGGTGGATACGCCCGGGAAATCTCGCTCCAACACAAATGCCGTGATCTTGTCCCCGCCCACCTTGGCATAGGTGCTTATGATGTCGGCAAAGCCCCCGTTGGTGATGAACTGCTTCGTCCCGTTCAGCTTGTAGTACTTGGCATCCGGCGACAGCACTGCCGTCGCCCGCATCGATAGCGCGTCCGTTCCCGCTCCCGGCTCAGTCAGGGCATAGGCACCGATCTTCTCTCCCGAGGCCAGCCCCGGCAGGTACTTGGCCTTCTGGGCCTTATTACCGAAGAACACCAGCGGCATGCTGCCAATACCCGTGTGACAGTTGACGACTACACCGAGGGCCCCTCCGCCCGCCGCCAAGTGTTCACCCACTAGCATTGAGGCGATCGTGCCGAGGCCGCCACCACCATAGTCCTCTGGCATGTCCGCACCCAGCAAGCCCAGTGCTCCCGCCTGACGCATGAGCCGGCGCGTCATCTGGAAGTCCTTGTTCTCCAGCTCCTTCAAGTGCGGCGCCACTTCATTCTTGACGAAGTCATCGGTGGTCTTGATCAACATCTTGTGTTCTTCCCGGAAGTCCTCCGGCGTGAACACCTCCTGAGCCGGGGTCTCTTCTACCAGAAACGCGCCGCCTTTTCTCATCGCCTTCCCCTCCATGGCAACCTCCCTAGCTACGATTCTCTCTCGAAGACAGCGGCTGCTCCCATGCCGCCACCGACGCACATGGTAGTGATACCGTATCTCGCCTTGCGGCGTTCCATTTCATAGAGTAGCTTCGCGGTCAGGTATACCCCAGTGCAACCTAGCGGATGGCCCAGCGCAATCGAACCACCGTTCACGTTCAGTCTGGCCGGGTCAATGCCCAGCGTTCTGAGTATGTAGATGGACTGTGAGGCAAAGGCCTCGTTCAGCTCAATGAGGTCAACGCTGTCCAGGCTGATCCCGGCATACTTCACCGCCTTCGGGATGGCCACCACCGGTCCGATGCCCATGATCTCGGGGTCCACTCCACCGACGCCCATCGACCGGAAGACAGCCATCGGTTTCAGCTTCAGTTCCTTGGCCTTCTCCCTGCTCATAACGACCGCCGCCGCCGCTCCATCGTTCAGCGGACAGGAGTTGCCGGCCGTCACTGTACCTCCAGCGCGGAAGACCGGCCTCAGTTTGGAGAGTGCCTCCAGAGAGGTGTCCGGCCTGATACATTCATCTTTGTCAAAGATCTTTTCCCGGGCGACAGCCTTGCCCCCCTCGAACCCCCGGTCAATCACCTTCAGAGGCAGTATCTGCTCTTTGAAACGGCCATCAGCCTGCGCCCTGGCGGCCTTCTGATGGCTTTCATAGGCAAAGGTGTCCTGGTCCTGCCGGCTGATCTTGAACCGCTGCGCCACGTTCTCCGCCGTCAGTCCCATCGTTATGTACACTTCTGGCCAGGTCGCTATGAGATCGGGATCGGGCATGGGCCTGTTTCCGCCCATGGGCACTAGGCTCGTGTGGTCTGCCCCAACCGCGAGCACTACGTCGGCGAAGCCGCACATGACCTTCTGGCAGGCTATGCCGATCGCGTCCAGCCCGGAGGCACAGTACCGGTTCACCGTGATGCCCGGGACACGGGAGCCTAGGCCAGCTTTGAGGGCCACGATCCGACCCAAGTTCATCCCTGCTTCAGCCTCCGGGAAGGAGTTCCCCATCACCAGATCGTCTATCTCCTCAATCTTGAGTCCGCTGGCCCTTTTCATGGCCTCCTTCACCACCTCCGTGGCAGTGTGTTCCACCCTGGTGTTCTTGAGAGTGCCATTAATAGCCCTGGCGATGGCCGTTCTCACAATTGATACTATGACCGCATCTCTCATAGCCTCATCTCCTTAAACCGAACTAGTTGTGAAGCATCTTGCCGGTCTCAGCCATGCTCTTCATCCTGGCCTGCGTTTTCTCTTCACCGGCGAGAGAGCAGAGCACCTCTCTCTCCAAATCGAGCAGGTACTGCTCCGTCACCAGCGTGTTTAGATCGACGTCGCCACCGCTGATGACATAGGCCAGCCTCTTGGCCAGATGGGCATCGGTGTCTGTGATATATCCGGCATCCCGCATCAGATAGACCATGAGTTCCAGGAAGCCCCGGCCACTGCGGCCGATGACCCTGATGTCATCTCTCGGCCGCGGCGGTCGATACCCTTCTTTGACCAGAGACAGCACCGTCTGCTTGGCATCGTACAGCAGGTGATCCAGGTTCATGGTGGTCCAATCGGTGGTCCTCATGAAGCCGATGCTCTTCGCCTCCAGCGACGAGGTCGACACCTTGCCCGTGGCGATGGTCTCGAAGGCCCGGGCCACGTAGGGTATCAGGTCGGGACGGCCTCCTCCCGGGATCGCGCTCGGCGTGCTCGGCGGGAAATACTCAGTGGCCCGCAGCAGCATCTCCTTGGTGCCACCGCCAGCGGGGATGATCCCCACCCCCATCTCCACCAGCCCCATGTAGGTCTCGGCGTAGGCCCTGACGGCGCTGGCGGAAAGACAGGTTTCGCAACCGCCTCCCAGCGTCATGCGGAAGGGCGCCGCCACCACCGGCTTGCGCGAATACTTGACCCGCATCAATGCCTGCTGCAACTCCCCAGCCACCTGGTCCAGAGTCTTCCAGTCCTTGTTCACAATCAGGCCATAGATCTTCTTGACGTCGGCACCGGGAGAGAAATTGACCCCCTGGTTGCCAATGACCATCCCTTCGAAGTTCGCCTCCACCTCCGCCAAGCTTTCATTGATCATCCGCACCACGTCATCATCGATGGTGTTGTTTGCTGTTCGGTATTCCAGGCAGACCACCCCGTCTCCCATGTCCAGGAGACACGCCCCGGCGTTGGA
>DAIQQD010000149.1:0-5446 GCA_036787015.1 Chloroflexota bacterium | reverse complement strand
CCTCTCAACAGGTTTCGGCCAATGTTGAGGAGATGTCCGCTCAGGCGGAGGAGGTACTGGCGGCAGCGCAGTCGCTGACCGAAACGGCCGAGGACCTGGACAAGACCTTGGCGCTCTTCAAGACAAAGGACGGCTCGGGTTCCGCCAAGGCCGCGAAACGGAGCTTCGCACTTCAAAGGTAGCCTCTGGTTCGAATGAAGTTGGCTTGTGAGAGGCACGGGGTCTTCAATGGCTTCGTGCCTCTTGATGTCTCTCTCCCCGTGAAGGAAGGCAGTGGTCAATGCACCGCCTTCTGATTGCAGCCTCTGCTTCTGCCTGATGCGTCCTGCCTCACTACGAACTCCCGCCGGCATCGCAGAGTCCCTGACCGTGGCAATTGCAGGCTGAGAGGCACTGCAGCCAATGTGGGCAGGCCGCCGTCACTGTAGATATCACACAGGGTTGACTACGTCTGCAGGGTCAGGCAAGCCAAAGGAGGCAGATGCTCAGCACTCTTGGAGAAATAGAGTCTCCACTATACCCCTGCACGGCCCCTGCCTATACTATTAGTATCGGGTAAAATGTTGGGTGACACAGAACGACAGGAGGATGAGATGGCAAAACTGAGGCTCAGAAGCAGTCCACGTCCTCCGTGGGGACTTCGCGTCATGATCGACAAGGGAGGGCTACCCTTCTTCGAGTCCGTGGGGGACACGGACTACGTATGTATCTGCGGTGCGACGCTGGTCAAAGGAGCCTCTGACAAGTACCGCTTCACGGAACTGCTTTTCCGCTGTCCCAAATGCGGATACTACAGCTGGATAGCCGGCTGACGCGCCGGCGGTGCAAATCGAAAAGCCCGGTCAACTGCGCAGTAACCATGAAGAGAGGGGAACACCATGGCAGAGATGAACGACTACAGTGGCCCGCTCAAGGTGGATTTCAGATTTGAGGATCTATCCAAAGAGGCATTGGTAAAGCTGCTCTATGCGTATGCCAAGCTGTACTTGTTGATGTATGGCGAATTCACCAATCTGGTGACGGAGCGGCAGGGCAAGGATGAAGCCTGGAAATACCAGGTGGAGGCATGGATGAGGATGGCCCCTGTTGCCATGCGGATGGTGTGCAAGGCCATGAACATCGAGCCCAGCGGTGTTGAGAGCCTGCTGAAAGCTCTTCAATTGGATCCTGCGTTCCCGCCCAACTTCGATGCGAAGTATGCAGGAACAGGCAAGATGGAGATCAAAGACGGCCGGGGCATTCAGTACCTGGCCCGCTGCTATGCTCTGGATGGCTTCGAGCTGGCGGGAGAAGAGACGGTGACCCAGTTCTGTCACGGGATGGAGCCGCCCACCTTCAGCGCCCATGCTCGATATCATCACCCCAACATGGTGTGCAAAGCGGCCAAGCTCCCTCCCAAGGAGAAGGCGGACAAGGGACCCGTCTGCATATGGGAGTACTACATCGCCGAGCAGGATGCTAAATGATAGACGCTCTCCAATGAAGCACCCAGGCAGGCACTGGCTGCGCCTGCCAAACAAGTGAAACTAGAGCCAAAACATGAGTGAGGTGAACAACTTGAAACAACAGCAACACCCTCTGGACTTCGTATTCAAACCCAAGTCAGTGGCTGTCACCGGCTCCTCGCCGGGCAAGAACGGACACATGTTTCTGATGACCTATGTCAACTCCGGCTACAAGGGCAAGCTCTACCCCGTCAACTCCAAAGGCGAGGAGGTCTGCGGCCTGAAGTCCTATACCAGCATCAATGAGCTGCCGGAGCCAGTCGACTTCGTCATGTGCTGCATTCCCAACACGGCCGTCCCGCAGTTTATCCGTGACTGCGGCGCCAAAGGCGTCAAAGTAGTATGCGTGTACACGGCGGGCTTCTCTGAGGCAGGGACTGAGGAGGGGAGGCGGCTGGAACTGGAGGTCGCCCGAGCCGCGCGAGAGGCTGGAGTGAGGGTCGTCGGTCCGAACTGCCTGGGCCCATACACACCTAGCGTAGGGTTGTCCTACACCGTTGATTTCCCCAGGGAGAGCGGCGGTGCGGCCTTCATATGCCAGAGCGGCGGCAATTCCGTCAGCACTACCCGGGAAGCGGCTGCCAGAGGGGTTCGCTTCAGCAAGGTCATCTCCTATGGCAATGCCTGCAACATCAATGAGTGTGACCTGCTGGAGTATCTCGACCAGGATGACGAAACCAAGATAGTCGCTATCTACATCGAAGGGGTCAGGGACGGGCCGCGCTTCCACCGCACGCTGGCGAAGCTGTGCGAGAGAAAGCCGGTGGTCATTCTGAAGGGGGGATTCACTCAGGCGGGAGCGAAAGCCGCCGCCTCGCACACCGGATCACTGGCAGGTTCGGATTTGGTCCTGGATGGGCTCCTGAAGCAGGCCGGAGCCATCCGTGTCGACACCCTGGAGGAGCTGGTTGACGTGCTGGTCACGCTGTACTTACTTCCCACACCCCAGGGACGAAGGCTGAGTATCGTTGGAGCTGGAGGAGGGTCCACCGTCCTGGCCACTGACGACTGGGCCAGGAATGGGTTCGTCCTGCCTAAGCTGCCTCCGGCCATCTATGAGGAACTTCGACGGGTGATTCCCAACGAAGCAGGCCTGATCCTGCAGAATCCCGCTGATCTCTCCATGTTCGCCTTCGGCGAGAACGCCGAGTTCTTCCTGACGACACTCGTGAACCGTGAGAACTTCGCCGATCTGACAGTGTTCCACCAGGGCTTCGGACAGTCTGGCTGGGTCCCCTCGGACACGACCGAGGCTCTACTCGACAACGCGATCAACGCGTATCTCAAGGTCAAGAGCAAGACCGACAGGCCGCTGCTGCTCGTGTTGCAGCATCTCATCTCCGGTTGGGACTGGCAGAAGGGCGTGGAAGATGTGCAGAAGCGCTGCACTGCCGCCGGAATCCCTGTCTACCATTCCATGTTCGGCGCCGCGAAAGCCGTAGACACAGTCCTGCGGTACCACGAAAGGCGGCGGAAGACGTCCGACTAGCAGTTGTCGGCTTCGCCTACTTCTCTGTCCAGAACTCCCACTTGCAGGCGATGTCCTGAGGGGTCTTGCGCGGCGCGTACTTCAGCCCTTTGCACCTGATCTTGGGATTGATTATCCGGGCATATTCCTTGAAGCAACGCTCCTCCACGCCATTGACCCCACAACAGCATTGGATGCTCTCATCCAGCCCATGCCTCTCGAAGTAGGCCAGGGTGGGGCAAGCGGTGAAGGTGACAATGACGTGGTCCTTGCTCTTGACATCATAGTCGACCTTGTATAGCACTCCGTGGTTGCCATCCGGGACCATCTGGAATACCTTCAGCATGGAGACTACATCTTTTCCGCGGATGTTCATCGCCTCCGCAATGAGGGGATACTCGAACACCTGCGCCATCGGCTTGTAGACTTCATAGTCGAATTCGAAAGCCTCTTTGAGGCTCATCCGCTTCCTGTTGATGGTGTTGACCATCCCTATGTACCCGACGTAGATCCTGGTATAGGCCGAGATGAGTTTCACCAGCGCCTCTTTCGAGAAGTCCTCGAACTTCAAGTCCGGCTTCAGGTCACCACTGTAATCTTGCAGATCCTTCACTATTGCCTCCTTTAGTCAATCTCCAAGGCTTCCCACGGTGAGCACTTTTCTACCTTTGCCGTCCCGGGACCGCCTTCGTTCCCAATCGTTCTTGGCAGATCATATGATGGGTATCGGAAGCCGGTCAAACACGGTCCGAAGCCACTACCATCAGTACCAGGCATCCGAATCGAAATCCAGTGAATGTCACAGTGCTTCATCTACCCAGGCATACAGTGTCTTCAGGCTTTCCACAGCTTCCCAGGAGTTCACGCCGCAGGCCGAAGAAAGTACGAACCCGCCGCATTGCGCCCGCGCCCGCAGTTCTCCAAGGAGAGTCTCCCTTTCAGCGGAGGTCAGTGGGGCAGGTCCGAGAAGCTCAGCCCGTATTCCGGTCATGAAAGTGAGCCGGGAGCCGTACGTCTTCTTGAGGTAGGCGAGATCCAGGCACTCCGGCTCGCAGCCCGCCAGTCCCTCAAAGCCGCAGGATATGAGGTCGGGAATCAGAAGAGCAATGTCGCCGTCAGAATGGAACAGGGCATAGGCACCCCCGCTATGAATGCGATCGACCAGCCTGGAATAGAGAGGGAATAGGCGTTTTCTAAGTGCCTGTGGGCTGGCATAGGTGGAGCGTTGATAGGCAATGTCATCGGCTATCACCACGGCATTGACGCCTCGCTCAACTGATGCCCTGATCGCATTCTCGATGGCAGCGACCCGTTCTTTCAGATAAGCGGACCTTGAATCTCCCGAAAGAGCAGCCAAGGAGGGAAGGTGCCCCAGTTTCTCCGCTGCTTGTTGAAACGGGCCGTCTATGACAACGCAGGTGAAAAGACCACTGGTGGACACCGCCTCTCCCACTTCATCCAGGCTGAAGCGCCGATAGTCGGCTTGCATCTGGCACGGCATCTCGATGGGGAGGGAGAGGAAGTCCATCTCCAGTTCTCGGCAGAACTCGGTGTGCGTCCGGAGGTTGTCCTCGCCGCGAAACATGCTGCGAAAGACGTCACTCCCCAGCCAGAGCTCTCCCCGAGGGACACGATCCTGACCTTGATGGGCCAAGGCGGCCCTCATTCGCTCAACAGCAGTCATACGGCTTGCGTCTCTCATCCGACTGCCCAGAGGCTCCTGGGTACTCATCGATCGGGCAATTCATGCGAAGCCCGCGGCCGAACACGCTCCCGGGCAAGAATAGGATGCGTCTCAGGTGAAGCGGGTGGAAGCTATGAACATGCTTTCGAAATCGGGGTCCGTAGTCAGTTCCACGTACTTCACGGTGCGGGCTATCCTGGCCGCCTCCATCCGCATGGCCTTGCTCAGCAGCGCCATGCGGGCTCCGTATCCCGCCGCATTGCCCACCGCCTTCACATTCTCCAAGTCGCATCGAGGGAACAGCCCTATCGCCATCGCTGACTCCGGATCTACATAGCTGCCGAAGGCGCCTGCGAGGATAACCCTGTCAACCTTCTCCACACCGAGGCGCTTCATCAGTATGCTGGCCCCGGTGTATATGGCAGCCTTGGCCAGTTGCACCTCCCTGATGTCCTTCTGAGTGATCACAATGTCTCTGCCGGTCGCGGTCTTGTCAGCACGTTCGAGCACGAACTCGGGACCATCCTCCCCGCTGCGCACGCAACGCGCATCGGCGTTCATCCGGCCATCGCCCGATAGAATCCCGCATTTGACCATCTGGGCCACGGCCTCGATGATGCCCGAGCCACAGATGCCCTGTGGCCTGATCCCGCCGATAGTGCGATAGCTGACCTCGCGTGTCCCGGGATTGATTCTGACACCGGCGATGGCTCCGGTGGCCGCCATCATGCCACATTTGATATGTGCGCCTTCGAAAGCGGGTCCGGCTGCTGCCGAGCAACACATCAG
>DAIQQD010000148.1:0-5472 GCA_036787015.1 Chloroflexota bacterium | reverse complement strand
TGCTTCTAGCTGTTGCTCTTGTCTTGGTGGGTGCAGTTGGCTGCAGAAGCAGCGTAGAGACCAAGGTCAACTTCCTCCGCGACTGGGAAGCAGCCAGGGATCAGGCGGCCAGCGACAACAAGCCAATCATGATCAACTTCTATACCGATACGTGACCTTGGTGCAGTCGGCTGGATGCCGACGTGTTCTCGAACGACGAGGTGAGTGCGTTCATAAACGGGAAGCTCGTGCCTGTGAAGAACAAGGCGGGGAAAGGCACGCTGTACAAGGAGTATTCAGTAAACGCTGTTCCTCAGACTGTCTTCACTGACGCGTCCGGAGTGAAGATTGGCGTGATTGCGGGATACAAGGCTCCGGCGCAGTTCCTGGAGCAGATGCAATCGATATTGACAGGCTACGTGAGCTGACCTTGGACATCTGCTTTGTTGCCAGTCGCGCGGTGACCCATGAGAAGCCTTAGCCTTCCGATCATCCGCTTGGTACTGCTGCTGCTGTGCATTGGCTTCGTGGCCGGGTTCGCGGTGAGCCAGTATGAACTGGTGCGCAGCCTGGTGACCGTCCTTTGTCTCTCTTGCATAGGGATCGGCTGACAAGAAGCGTATGAGCAAGCTGAGGTGGACCATCCAGTTCATAGCCCTGGCAATAGCCAACCTCGGGCTGTTCAGGGTCTTGGAGACTGGCATCCCCTGTCCCTTCTTCTATTGCTACGCCTGTCCGGCGGCGGCCTTCGCCTGCCCCATCGGGGTCTTTCAGAACTACGCCATCCTGGAGCAAGTCCCCTTCTATGCCATCGGCGTCGTGGGCTTGTTCGGCCTGGCCTTGGGGAGGTTTTGGTGTGGGTGGGCCTGTCCCTTCGGCCTGGTGCAGGACCTTGTCTCCCTGACCAGAGGGCGTCGAGCGAGGAACAAGATCCGGCTCCCCCGCGTTGCCTGGACCAAGTTCGTCGTTCTCTTAGCCGTGCTGATCGTGGCTTGGGCTGCGGCGGAGACCCTGTTCTGCAAGATATGCCCGGCGGGCAGCCTGTTTGCGGCCATTCCACAGCGGTTTGTGTCAACCGAGTTCCACTTTGGGACGTTCTTCTATGTTCACCTGGTGACACTGGCCATAGCGCTGGTTCTCTTCGTACTTGTGGGGCGGTTCTGGTGCCGTTTCCTCTGTCCCATGGGGGCGGTACTGGGCCTGTTCAATCCAGTGAGCATTCTCAAGGTGCGGGTGGACTTCGACAAGTGCAGCCACTGTGAGGACTGCCTCAGCGTCTGCCCGGCGAAGATAGAGAAACTGGAGGACATCGAGAGTTGCACCGACTGCACCCGGTGCGGAAGGTGCATCGAGTCCTGTGGAGCTGACGCGATCAAGATATCGGCGGCGCTGAGGCGGTAGTGCGTTGGGCTTGCAGTGAACGTGCGGCAGCAAACTCCGTGTTTGATGCGAAGGGCATAGAAATGCTTCTGGATTCCCGCCTGTGCAGGAATGATGGAACAGGTGCAGCAGAATGCTGCCGGGGTCTGGGGTGGCCCCAGATTTCTCCTATCTCCCCCCAAGAGTGGGGGTCAGGGGGTTGACAACACTCAGTCTGGCGAAGGAGGTTCAAGATGGCGGTCGCCGAGATAAGCATTGTGCCCATAGGCACCAAGAGCACTTCAGTCAGCAAGCACGTGGTCACTGCGCTCAAAGTGCTGCGGAAAGAGAAGAAGGTGGTGTATGAGCTGACCTCCATGGGGACGATCCTGGAAGGGGAACTGGACGATGTCCTCAAAGCGGCCAGGAAGATGCACGAGGCGGTTCTGGATGGGGGCATCCGCAGGGTGGTGACCACCATCAAGATTGATGACCGCCGCGACAAGCCTCTGACTATGAGTGGCAAAGTGGAGTCGGTGGTGCGGAAGCTGCAGCGATAGAAACTGGGCGCCGCAGGGTGGGCGCAATGAGCTACATGTTGCCCCTCTGCGGCCCGCCAAAACGGTCAGCTTCTTGAAACACTGCTGGCGGGTAGAGTATTGGGAGGTACTCTACCCGCCCTGCAATGTGGACTCGACGCCTAGGCACAACTGGGATCGGGAGACTGTTCGCTTGATCCAGGCGTCGACTGTGGTTGAGGCGTGCTGCGGAGCCTGTCTAGGAAGACCTTGCGAACGCCATATGAAGCCCAGTTGGCGTGATCGGACGTCTTCCTGTTGAACCCGACCAGGGAAGCCAGGTCATACACCATGGCATCGATGGCTCCAACTTTGAAGGCCCCGTCAGCAGAAGATGCTCCGATGCTGGCCTGATAGTCAGCATTGAGCATTCGGCGAGCCTTCCATTCCAGGATCATTTCGAATGCGCGGTCCAGTTCAGTCATTAGTACCTCCTCTTAGATTTTGGATTCCGTGATTATGTGGCACGCCCAAGCCTCGTTGGCTCGCTGACAGGGGGCGCGGCGGTCTCACGCTCGAGCTTAGGTACCAAAGAGACCTCATTCTTGTGCACCCCTTCTGCAGCTTGATGAAGTATAAGATATATCATAATACAATGTCAATCCCGTAGGTACTGTTCTATCTGGTGAGACATCTCAATGGGCAACCATGAGCGGCATGTGGAACTCGACGCAGGTGGGAGGCCAGAATCTCCAGTATGCGGACTAGCCAGTAATGCAACACTATTGCATTTGACTTTGGCTCATGGTATATTGGGCCTGTAGACAGGGGAGTCAGAGGATGTCTTTCACCGAACACGCCATTGAAGTGCTGCGCGAAAGAGGCTTCAAGGTGACCAGGCCCCGGAAGCAGGTGCTGGAGGCCATCGAGAAGGCCGACGGCCCGATGTCACCCTACGACATCGGGAAGATGATGGAGGGGAAGGGCAAGCACCTGGACCAGGTCACTATCTACCGCGTCATCAACCTGCTTTGTTCATTGAACTTGGTTCACCGGGTGTTCTCCAGGGGCGGCTTCGTACGGTGCGATTTGCAGGAAGAAGAGGGGTGTCACCGGTTCCTGGTTTGCCGGGGATGCGGCCACCTCCAGGAATTCCGCGATGAAGCGCTCTGCCGCCAGGAGAGTCAGGTTGCCCAGAAGCTGGGGTTCCAGGCCGAACACCATGTGACCGAGTCCTCGGGGCTGTGCAAAGACTGCCGTGAATGAGAAGCCTGTGATGTGCGGGACTGTCTTCCGTTTGGGGCGGCGGCTGTTCGTCGCAGTGCACGCAGGGCTCGTTCTTGCCTTGCTGGCAGCACTGCTCGGCGGCATGGCCTGCAAACAGGAGGAGTCCAGCGATAGGCTGACGGCGGTGGTCACGATCTTCCCCTTGGCGGATTTCGTGGAGAACGTGGCGGGAGACAAGGTGGAGGTGGTTACTTTGCTGCGCTCGGGGGACAGCCCACATACCTATGAACCGTCTTCGCGGGACATGAAGGCTATCTCCCGGGCCATGCTTCTGGTGGTCAACGGCGCCGGTTTGGACTTCTGGGTGGAGAAACTGAAGTCAGCGGCCAGCGACAACCTGGTGGTGGTGGATACTTCTGTTGTCCTGGCGGAGGAAGGTCTGCTGCTGTCGGGTGACGAGCACGAGGATGAGGGCGACGACGAAGACGAGCACGGACACGAGGGTGTGAACCCTCACTTCTGGCTGGACCCGGTGCTGGCGCAGAAGCAGGTCGAGTCTATTGCCTCCGCTCTGGTAGCGGCGGACCCGGCCAACAAGGACTTCTACCTGGAGAACGCCGCGGACTACATCGCTCAGTTGCAGTCGCTGGACGAGGAGATTAGGGAGACGACCGAGGATTTCTCCTCCCGCGAGTTCATCACTTTTCACGCATCCTGGACCTACTTCGCCAACAGATATGACTTGGTAGAAGCGGCGGTTATAGAGGAAGCGCCAGGGAAGGAGCCTTCCGTGGCATATATAAAGGATGTTGTGGATCTAGCGAAGGCCCTGAAGGTGAAGGCGATCTTCGCTGAGCCGCAGTTCAGCACCCAGGCGGCGAAGGCTATTGCCAACGACAGCGGGGCCGAGGTGCTGTTGCTCGATCCCCTTGGCGGCCCCGGCCTGGAAGGCAGGGACAGCTATGCTGCACTGATGAGATACAATGTGCAGCAAATGAAGCAGGCCATGCAGTGAACAGATCTAGCGTGGTCAGGCTGGAGGATGTCTGGGTGTCCTTTCACGAGACCCTGGCTCTAAAGGCTGTCAACATGAACATAGAGGACGGCGAGTTCCTGGGACTCATTGGTCCCAACGGCAGTGGCAAAACCACGCTCATAAAAGTCATCCTCGGGCTGGTGAAACCGGACCGGGGCAAGGTGACAGTCTTCGGCGTGTCCCCCGACAGGCTGGGCGCTAAACACCATCTGATCGGCTACGTTCCGCAGAGAAGCCAGGGTGACTGGAGCTTCCCTGTCTCCGTCATCGATGTGGTAATGATGGGGCGGTATGGCCGAATTGGGCTGTTCAAGCGCCCGTCGGCGGCTGACCGGGATGTGGCCATGCAGGCGCTGGAGGATGTCCAAATGCAGGACTCGGCCCGTCGGCAATTGGCGGAGCTCTCGGGGGGCCAGCAGCAAAGAGCCCTGATTGCGCGGGCACTGGCCACGGAGCCGAAGCTGCTTCTCCTGGATGAACCGGCGGCGGGTATAGACGCCTACGGGGAGGAGAGGTTTTACGAACTGCTGAAGAGGTTGAAGGAGCAGCAGGGCCTGACCATCGTGATAGTGACGCACGACATTGCGGTAGTATCGGCTCATGTAGAGAAGCTGGCCTGTCTGAATCAGACGCTGTACACCCATGCTCCGCCGGCCGAGGTCATCACGGCCGGCACCCTGGAGAAGGTCTACGGGTGCGAGGTGGAGCTGCTGGCCCACGGCCGGATTCCCCACCGCGTGGTTGAGGAGCACAAGTGACCGATATCCTGAGCTATCCCTTCATGCAGCGGGCGCTGATCGCGGCGGTGCTGGTGGGGGTGGTCTGTTCGGTCATCGGCACCTACGTTGTTCTGAAGAAGCTGGCCTTCATAGGCGCGGGCATTTCACATTCGGCCTTCGGCGGCGTGGCGCTGGGCTACCTGGTGGGGCTGGATCCGATAGGCATCGCCATCCCTTTCTGCCTGGCGACGGCCATGGCCATTGGCTGGGTGAGCAGGAAGGGCAGAGTCTCTGAGGACACCGCGATCGGAATCGCTTTTGCCAGCACCATGGCGCTGGGCGCGCTCTTCATCGGCCTCAAGGAAGGCTACAACGTAGACCTCTTTGGCTACCTGTTCGGCTCAATTCTGGCGGTGTCCGAGTCCGACCTCTGGCTGATCCTGGGCCTGGGCTTGGGCGTCATCGTGGTCGTGGCGCTACTGTTCAAGGAACTGCTGTTCGTCAGCTTTGATGAGGAGATGGCGGCGGTGAGCGGCCTGCCGGTACAGACACTGTATTTCCTGCTGCTGGGGCTGATGGCGCTGACGGTGGTCATCTCCATCAAGATCGTGGGCATTATCCTGGTTGAGGCCCT
>DAIQQD010000147.1:0-5482 GCA_036787015.1 Chloroflexota bacterium | reverse complement strand
TCTCGCTTCCGTGGATGGCTCTCAACGCCCTCCCAGTGCGTGAATTCACGATGTTTTGCGATATCAGCAGAGTGGCCAGACAGAAACCCCAAATCAGGAAGTAACGTCTGAAGGGGGTGTCAAAGGCAAAGCCTCCCACTGACAGGTAGGGAATCCCGGCCATTCCGTCCGGTCCTCCTGTGTACTGACCGAGTTGTCTGAAAAGGATATGGACAATGACACCCAGCCCCAGCGTTGCCATGGCCAGGTAGTTGCCTCTCAGTCTGAATACGGGGAAACCTATGACGTAAGCGAACGCTCCTGTGGCAGCAGCTCCGATCAGCATTGCCAGCCAGGGATTCACGTCGTAGGTCTTGCTGAGGATGGCGGAGAAGTAGGCGCCTATGCCGAAGAAGGCCGCTTGTCCCAGAGAAACCTGGCCCGAATAGCCCATCAACAGGCAAAGTCCAACGGTGACCATAGTGTAGATTCCGATGAAGATCATGAGGCCGGTGTAGGGGCTCAGGGCCGATACGAAGGGTACAAGCATCAACGGAACCAGCAGCAATCCGGCTGCGAGCCAAGTCCATTTGCTGCGGACTCTGGCCAGCATCAGCTCACCCTCTCTTCGGCTGCCAACCTGCCGGAACGGATTAGTAGGATCACGAGAAGGATAACTAGGGCTATGGCGTCCTTATACTCTGAAGTAAAGGGCCCCCAATCCACCCCTACCGCCACGGATTCAATCACACCCACCCCTATGCCGCCGATGACTGTCGCCAGAGGGCTGGTGAATCCACCGATGGAGGCGGCTACGAAGCCCTTCAAGCCAAGCATGACACCTACGTTGTAGGAAGTCAGCGTCAAGGGGGCCATGACCACTCCTCCTATAGCGCCCAGCGCGGCGGCCAAGCCGAAAGCGATAAGCCCCATAGCCCGGGGGTCGATCCCAACGAGCGTGGCGGCTCTAGGATTCACGGAGCAGGCTTTCAGTGCCTTACCCAGCATTGTGTGGGAAAGGAATAGGTGCAAGGCGATAGTGATCGCTATAGTGGTTCCGATTATCCACAGCGCCTGAGGATGAATACGGGCACCCAGAAAGGACAGCGTTTCGCTACCTGTGAAGAAAGGGGGCCGCACGGCGTCGACGCCCCAGACTTCGCCGGCGATGCCGCGGATTAGAATGGCGGCACCGATGGTAATGATGATGAGGCTGACCTCCGAGGCTTTCTTCGCGGAACGGATGGCCAGCACATACATAATGGCACCAATTGCCACTGCAATAATGATGGACAGAAGCAGAGCGGGAACCATGGGAATGCCGGCGGATCTGATGAGCACGAATGACAGCATGCCGCCCAGCATGACGAATTCACCCTGGGCGAAGTTGATGATCTTGGTGACGGCATAGATCAGGGTGAACCCGAGCCCGGCCAGGGCATAGATACTGCCCTGAGAGAGCCCGGACACCAAGTACTGCAGGAACTGGTCTAGCGACATAAGTGATTACCCATACTCTCATAGCTAGGAATAAAGGGGGAAGGTGTCTTCCCCCTTTATCAGGTACCTACTGAATGGCACCAAAGCAGACTTCTACTACTGAAGCCAGGTCCACTCCTCGTCCACGATCTTGATCAGGGCAAGGGACCCGGGTGCCATGCCTAGATGGTCTTCGGGAGACATGGTGTACACTCCACCGGTACCCGGCCAAGCGTCTATATCGTTCTCTACAAAGTCCCGGATGAATTCCCTGGCATCCGCCGTGCTGAGGTCCTCATCCATTTCTTCCAGCGCCATGACTATCATCGAGAGGGCGTCGTAGGCGTGTCCGCCGAAGGTATTCACAGTGCCCTCGCCGTAGATATCCTCGTAGTCATCTCTATACTTCTTCAGTACTTTTGCCTGAGGGTCACTGCTGGGGACATCATCAACGACCAGGAGCTTGCCTGCCGGGAGTATCACGCCGTTGGCGGCGTCTCCTGCCTGCTCGATGAAAGCCTTGTTGGCCACCCCGTGACTGCAGAAAAGGGGAATGGTGAATCCCAGCGTCACCATGTCCTGGGCCACGATGGCGGATTCCTTGTTGGTGGCCCAACATATCACTGCCTGGGCAGAGGTGCCTTTGATATGGGTGAGTTGCGACTGCATGTTCGTATCACCAGTGGTGAAGGTCTGATCGTCGACAATCTCGATGCCATAGTCACCCTTCTGGGCAATGAGATACTCCCTTCCTGATGCACCATAACCGCTGGTATCCGTGATTATACCGATCTTGGTTATGTCCTCCTCCTCGAGGTAGCCGTAGATCTCTTGGATGGCCTGAACATCGGTTTGGGGCGTCTTGAATACCCAGTACCTTTCTGCCACTGGCGTCACAATCTTGATACTGGCGGCACAAGAAATATTGGGTATCTCTGCGGTCTTGACAGCATCGAGAATGGCCAGGCTGCCTCCGCTGAACGTGGGCCCGATGATGGCCAGAACGCCGTCTTGCTCAATAAGCTTGGTTGTTAATGACAGGGTCTTGGTTGAGTCGCTTTCGTCGTTGTAGACAATCACTTCAAGCGGATGGCCGTTGATACCACCATCGTTGTTTATCTCCTCCACCATCATATCGACAGTCCGCTGTTCAGGTACCCCCAAGTCTGACTGAGAGCCGCTGGTTGAAAAGACTGCGCCCACTTTGTACGCTGCTTTGGTGGGTTCCTTCTCGTTGGAGCACCCCGCCAGGGGGATCGCTGCTGCCAGTATGAACATGGCCAGCAGCAGACATAACCACTTTCTCATTGTACTCACACCCTCCTTCTGATGCGCCTTCTGGCGCATGAATAGTTGGCATTATAGCAATTCGGCGGTTTGGCCTGCAAATCTGCCCTCGGCCGCGGAGTCGGGCAGGTCGATTTCGAAGCGGTGGATGAGGCGTTGAGCCGACCCGACATGTTCTCGTGCCGCGGGAGTCGAAGTGCTCTGAGAGTCACCCGGCACCAGCCTGATCTCCTCCGCTCGGATTCATGCAACCAGCGCTTTGTGCTACGCTATCAGATCAGCGGCGACTGAGGAAGAACAGCTTTGGAACCAGTATTGATCATTGTCTTGGTGGCTGCGGGCATCATCGTCGGCCTGGGCCAGGGGCTTCTGGGCGTGGGCGGCGCTTTCATCATGGTTCCGGTCATGGTGGGTGTATTCGCCCAATTGGGCTGGGATATGGACTACGCGGTGAAGACAGCCTTTGGCACGAGCCTGCTGGTGATATTCCCGGCTGCAGTAGCCACGACCATAGCCCACCAGAGAAGGAAAGCCATCTGGTGGAAGCCGGCCATTGTCATGGGCATAGCTGCAGCAGCAGGATCGCTGTTGGGGGCTACGCTGACCACACGGGTCATCGGTGGAGATATCATGAAGATCGTCTTTGGCCTGGTGGTCATTCTGGCCGGTGTTCGCCTGTGGACGGCGAAAGCCGTGGAGTCCAAGAAGCCTCCTGAAGAAAAGCCGGCGCTCTGGATTGCCTTCGGCTTTTTCGTAGGCATGTCCAGCGGCCTACTCGGGGCCGGTGGGGGGATATTGATGGTGCCGTTGATGACCACCGTGCTGAAGTTCAGGATGCACCACGCGGTGGCTACCTCGGCGGCGGTCATAGTCTTTGCGAGTGGCGCGGGAGCACTGGGCTATTTCATTAACGGTCTGGGTGTCTCTGGTCTGCCGGGGGGCTCTTACGGCTACTTCAGCCTGACAGCGTGGCTCTGCCTGGCGCCGACCAGCATTGCCATGACACAGGTCGGTGCCTGGGCGGCCCATCGACTCTCGGCGAAGGCACTGAAGGCGGTGTTTGTCATCGTGATGGTTGTGGTGGGCCTGAGGATGCTGGGGGCGTTCTAACTGATTCACCCTGCGGTGGGACTCTGCGCTTCTTCTTGCTGAACCGCTCCCACTCACTGTAGATGCAGCCGCAGTACTTCTGCCGGTACAGGTCGAGTTCCTGACTTACCCTACGGCTGTCGCCATAGCACGGCCTCATGTCTTCTGAGATGAACTGTAGCCCTTCCCTCTGGGCGATCTCCTCGCCGATCTGCTTCAGAAGCTCCTGGTTCTGGTACGGGCTGATCAGCAGGGTCGTGGTGAAAGCTTCAAACCCCCGTTCCTTGGCGGCGGATGCTGTGGCTGTCAGGCGGAGGCGAAAGCAGTGCTGGCAGCGCTCGTCTTCATGGCCGACGACCGCCCTGAAGTAGCTGACGACGTCGTATCCTTCGGAAACCAACAGTGGCGTGTTGTTCTTGAGGAAGAACTCCTGAAGGGTCTGCAGCCTCTTCTGGTGCTCGCTGAAGGGGTGGATGTTCGGGTTGTACCAGAAAGAGGTGACCTCGAATCCTTCCTGGCGCCAGTGCTCGACACATCCGGTGGCGCAGGGTCCGCAGCAGGTGTGCACCAGCAAAGAAGCCATGATGCTAGAGAAGCTGTCCTTGAGGGGACTGCTTGTTTCTGTACTTCAAACCCAGGTGCTCGTAAGCCAGGCGCGTGGCCACGCGGCCGCGCGGCGTCCGCTCCAGGAACCCCAGTTGGAGCAGGTAGGGTTCATACACGTCCATGATGGTATCGGCCTCTTCGCTGATGGAAGCAGCAATGGTCTCCAGGCCCACCGGCCCACCGTCGAACTTCTCCATAATGGTGCGCAGCACCTTGTGGTCCACTTGGTCCAGGCCGATCTTGTCTACTTCCAGCTTGGCCAGGGCATCGACAGCCACTGCTTTGGTGATCACGCCCTTGGCCTTGACCTGAGCGTAGTCCCGGACCCGCCTCAGCAGGCGGTTGGCTACACGTGGCGTTCCACGGGCGCGGCAGGCGATCTCCTTCACGCCGCCTTCCTCTGTCTGCACATTCAGAATGCCAGCAGAGCGCTGGACGATGGTCTCCATCGCCTGCCGGTCGTAGAAGTCGAGTCGGTGTATGACTCCGAATCTGTCTCTCAGCGGGGGGCTGAGCATGGCATACCGCGTGGTAGCTCCGATCAGCGTGAAGTGGGGCAGGTGCAGGCGCAGGCTCTTGGCACCCGGCCCCTTGCCGATGACGATGTCGAGGGCGAAGTCCTCCATTGCCGGATACAGTACTTCCTCCACGATCCGAGGAAGGCGGTGTACCTCATCGATGAACAGGATGTCGCCTTCGCGGAGGTTGGAGATGATGGCGGCCAGATCTCCAGGCCGCTCGATGGCCGGACCGGAAGTGATGCGGATGCTGGCCCCCAGTTCGGCAGCGATGATGTGGGCCAGTGTGGTCTTCCCCAGGCCGGGAGGCCCGTAGATGAGGACGTGGTCGAGGGCTTCCTTCCTGGCCTTGGTGGCCTCGATAGCTATCTTGACGTTCTCTTTGACCTTGTCCTGGCCAATGTACTCGGAGAGGCGCTTGGGGCGCAGGCTCTTGTCCAGCGCCACGTCGCCTTCTTTGGGCTTGCCGGAGACTATCCGCTCCTCTGTCTTGTCTGCCATCTGGCCCATTATTATAGCCTGTT